>NZ_CAOOSE010000014.1:0-107678 GCF_948499155.1 uncultured Phocaeicola sp.
TTTCTTCTCAAAAAGTTTTAATTATCAAAACTTTGTGTAAATTTGCAGCGAAATGCATATCTCTTACTAAGAGATACACATTTTTTCTTCTTTCTCCCAAAATCTTATTCATCACATTCCCAACAGATTAAACATCATCAACTATCCGTTTTACTCTTGTCTTGTCAATCTTAACAGATGTCAACGTATCCTAATGGAAAGACCTTGAAGTTTTTAAAAAAGACCAAGGAGTTTCCGAAAAAGACTTAAGTGTTTTTCAAAAAGCTCAAGGTCTTTTCTCGGAACAATAGAAATTTAGTGGGGATAGTTCCGTTTGTTCTCAGAAACTTCCGTTCTTTATTTTATAGAAATGAATTTTTTCGGGAAAGATAAGAGGAGGTGTTTTTTCTTCGATATATTGAAATTACTCAAAAAACAGTTGATAATACAATAGTAAGTTGCATTCATTTATACTCTCATGCTCTCATTTTCAATGTAATCAACTCATAATGAGCAAGTCACACACAGTGAGAGCATAATAAAAAGTGAGAGCATTGCTCTCATGCTCTCACTCACTTCTTTTTATATATTTCGCATCTCATTCAAGCAATTACAATAAGCTTTTCCAGGCCATGCATTAGGCTTATAAGGACAAGCACTACTTGGATGAGCGATAGGGATGAGGCTATCTTGCGGCAAGACAACAGCGAATCAGGGTCAATTTTGCATTCATTTTGTTACATTGTAGCCTTTATTCTGTATCTAATAGTGCAAGCAGACGGATTCGTTTATAGAATTAGCTTGTCTTTTATTGGTCGAAATAGCAAACTCCTACATAAGTTGTTACACTTCGGGGGAGTACTTGCAAGGCATATCCGTCTTTGCTGCACGTAATTGTGCTTTCTTCCCATCGTTTGTCCATGGTGGTTGTGTAAGAACTTAAGGGTTCCTTGCTTCTGGCATCTTCTAATGACAGCAGACAGTCTATCTTTTTGTCTGTAGGATTCACTACTACCACGGTGTAACGGCCGTCTTTGATAAAAGAGGTTACCTTTACACCTTCCGGCATTCCGCTTGATTCACTTTTGATGCGATGGCTGCCTGTGGGGATGTATCGGGTGTAATTGCCGAAAGTATCATAACGTTTGGGCAAGACGAACTCACCTGTTGTCTTGTTTAAAACGATGAGACTTTCATTGTTGCCGGTAGGTTGTGCTCCTGCCCACCACACGATGGCACTTACATGAGCCTTCTCCAGATAATGATGGAACGTGGTTGCCCAGCGCAAACCATCTTCCATGGAGGTATCGAGTGGAGTGATGTCACTGATTTCAGTCACCCATACCGGTATCTTCTGTTGCTCTGCCTCGGCAAAAGGAATAACCGGTGTCTGTCTCAGTTCTGCGGGAAGAGGCAGACTGTCGGGCAGAATGTAGCCGTGACCGGCTGCTATCAACCTGTCGGATGGCATATCGGGATGTTTTTTCAAAATCTCGTTGGTGAAATCAGCAGAAGAAATCATCTTCAGCCGGTCGAAGGTAACAGACCATGCAGGGTTTTCTCCAAAGATGATTTTGGCAGGGATTTCTTCTTTTTCGAAAGTAGGAAGAAGATAGTGATGGATGAAATCTCCCATTTCACCGGAAGTCCAGACACAGGAGTTCCAAGGGGCCGGATAACCTGGTTCGTTGGAGGGTGACAAGGCGTATGTATGGATACCTATGGATTGGAAAGCCTTGTAGAATGCAGCCATATAATCGGCAAAGTCCTGATAGTGTTCGGGACTTAGTCGTCCGTGGGTGGCATATTGGTCGGGAGTGAGTTCTCCGCCTTCTTTCATCCAGGCAGGAGGGCTCCATGCCGAAAACATGAGAAGAGTTTCGGGATATTTCTGTTGTGTGTACATGGTGAGCCAAAGTTGTCCCCGCCTCAATAGTTCGTTCTTTTCCAGTGAAGTTGCATGGGCAACGGTGGCGGTACTGGTATCTGCTTGTAGGCCGAAGTCGTATTGATGAGCCTCCTTAGAGTAATGAGGAAATATCTCGCCCCTTAGAATATTGAGCTTTAGCCCGTCAGGACCATAAAGGGCGTCAATTACTTTCTCTCGGTTAGGGAATAAGAACAAGGCATCGGACCAACCGGCTTGTGCTGCCCCGAAACCATTTATCACTTGTTCGGCAGGCCGGTTTGTGTGGAGGATGATTCGTGATAACGAATCGCCTCCCTTCACAGGGAGGCAGATTCCACCAATTAAACTAATTGCTAATATAAATTTTTTCATATTTATGTTGTTTCAATTACTGTTTTATTTATCCCACCATACACGGGTGTTTACATTGTCCGCACCTTGTCGGTGGATAGCATCCTCAAGATTTGCCTTATTAATGGTATATTCATCTGTAGGATAAGGCACACGTCGGGGGATTTCTCCATTGCTTTCATTGCCCGAATAATGAGTTGGAGTCAGTTTGGGATATCCGCAGCGACGCCAGTTGGCATAGCTTTCATAGCCATTCATAAAGGTAGCAACCCAATATTGTTTGCCTAGCACTTCCATCTTTTCTTCTGTGCTTCCAGCTTTGCCAAACAGGTCTTGTGCCAAGAATGTTTCTATCTCTTTATTACTGATTGTTATTCCATAAGCTATCTCTTGTTCTTTCATCGATAGCGTAACGGCTTCTTGGTATAAGGTATTGGCATCTCCGCTTACCCAACCGCGTAACGCTGCTTCTGCTTGCAGCAGTTTACTTTCACTCGGCATTAAGAACAGGGTAGGCGCGTCCATTTTCAAAATGGTATTGATGTTGAAATTGGAATAAGCTTCTTTTCCTAAATAACCGCCGGGGTAAGAAGGGATATTATTACTATCGTAACCGTTGGGCAGACCGACTTGTTTGTCGGGATTGTTATCACCGTTTTTCAAGGAACAGAACACACGGATACGCGGGTCGTTGGTTTCCTTAAGGTAATCCATGAAAGTCTTGCTGATTTTTACGATGTCATTGTTTACATAGTTGTCAACCGAGAAACGGTAACTCAACGGATTCTTTTCTTCGTTGCGGCGCGTGTTGTGCCTTACCATGCAGATATCGCCTGCTTCATTCATTATTCCGCCGTCAATGGCTGCTTTTGCTGTTTCGGCTGCTCGTGCAGGGTCGACTTTGCAGAGACGCATCCCCAAACGAAGTAACAATGAGTGGCCGAATTTCCTCCACTTGGCTATATTCCCATCATAAAATAAATCACCGCTGATGGCAGGTTTATCTTCACTTAGCAACTCGATACCGGCTTGTACTTGGTCTATCATATCATAGTAGATAGATTCTTGGCTGTCATATTTGGGCTTGTAAATTGCTTCGTGAAAACCTAGGCCGGCTTCGGAATACGGCACATTTCCATATAAGTCTGTCATACGCTGAAACAAATAAGCTCCCCATATCTTGGCAACGGCTATCATGTTTTGGTATTTATCCGGGTTCAGAGTAGCTTGATACTCCATTTCGCGCCAGTTCTTGATGGTGGAGGAGTAATAATCCAAGAAGTATGTGTTTGCGGGTGCACTCATCATATAATATTTGTCTCCGGCACTAGCCTCACTACTGTTTAGAGTGGCGGTCTGCTGTACTAGCATCATACAAGTGCCTACCTGCATATTTTTGGTGGCACCTCCGGTAGTGGTGTTCATCTGAGTATAGGTGAGTAATGGTCCCGGTTCGATAGTAGTACTGTTATTGGGGTCGGTATTTTTTTCTTCGAAATCACAAGCAGTTACCAAACCTGCAACGGATAACAAAAGTACGGATTTTATCAGTTTATTGTTCATAGTAAATGCAATTTAGAATTTAACGTTTAAGTTGAAACCAATGCTACGGCTGGCAGGCATACCATACGATTCAAAGCCTTGTGCATTGCCGGTGTTGAAAGATGATTCGGGGTCAACCAAAGGAACCTTGTCATAAATGTTCCATAAGTTGCGACCTACTACTGACAGTGAAAGAGCAGACATACCCAGCTTCTTTATCCATTTCTGTGGAAAGCTATAACCGAGTGACACTTCGCGCAATTTGACATAAGAAGCATCATAAACAAACTCTTCGGTGATGCCGGCCACTGCCATATAATAGGTCATGGCATCTACAGCTATATCGTTCGGAGTGACGCCGTCTTCTTTTACTCCTTGTCCGATAGCACCGTCTTCACGCCCCGGCAATGTTTTGGCATGGCGGCCGAAACTGTACATGTGGGCATTGGTCATAGAGAAGATATCTCCGCCTATTTTGGCATCAATCAGGAAGCTTAGTGTCACGTCTTTATAGGTGAAGCTGTTACTGAAGCCCAAGGTGTAGGGGGCTACACTTTCTCCCAGCTTTTGGATACCGCCTTGCATAGGCAGGCCGTCTTTGTACATGATTTCGCCTTTGTCGTTGCGTTTATAGGCAACGCCTTTAATGATACCGTAAGGTTGTCCCACCTGGTGATAGATATAAGCAGGACCGCAATTATCGCCATCATGTCCGGTACGGGCTGTTTCGAGGATGAATTCGTCTACTTCATCAGTGATTTTCTTTACCTCACTCTTATTGTAGGAAAAGTTGAAAGAGGAATTCCAAGTGAAGTCTTTTGTTTTAACGGGAACTCCGGTCAGTAACAGTTCTATACCATGATTGTTCACCTTACCGGCATTGATGCGTACTTTACTGTAACCGGATGTAGAGGAGATTCCGGCATCTACAATGTCGTCTTTGGTGTTACGCACATAGTAGGTAAAGTCGATGCCGATTCGGTTATTTAAGAAGCGCGCTTCAAAACCTCCTTCGTAAGAGATGGATGTTAACGGTTTCAGGTCAAGATAAGGAATTGTGCCCGAATTGATGGAACCGATAGGATATTTACCATTATATTTTTGGTTGAAACCATAAGTCAGACCAAGGTTATAGGCACCGACGGAACCACCTGATTGCGCCCATGAACCGCGTAATTTGAAATAAGGTATCCATTCGGGCATTTTCACGGCTTCGCTGACTATAAATCCTACGCCGACTGACGGATAGAATATGTGATTCGGAGTGGTTTTGCCTTTGTAAGATAAGGTAGAAAACCAGTCATTACGTCCGGTCAAAGTAAGGTAAAGCATACTTTTATAAGAGAATTCGGCTTGTCCGAACAGCGAATTGATGTAACTTTCAGAACGAGAATGTCCGGCGGAAGTAGTGCCGGTATTGCCGATTACATTGAATCCCGGTTGAATGAACCCTTCACCGTAGCCACTGAGGGAGTTGTACCATGTTCCCATAGTGTTCCAACCCACAAAAGCGTCTACACTGAACAGATTGTCTTTAAAGGTATTGGTATATCCGGCAATAGCCTCGACATTGAATTCGCCATTGTAAGTAGAACTGTTCGAGATTGAACCTTCGGGAGTGGTAGCTGTTCCCCACGGAGTAACACTTTCGCTACGGCGATTAATCATATCGCCACCGCCACGAGCGCGTAAATACCAGTTGGGAGTAAAGTTATATTGTGCTTCTACAGATCCGATAACACGGTCTTTACTATCCTTTTGACTGCGGTCATAGGCAATGAAATAGGGATTGCCAATGAATGTTTGTGACGTGGGAAGAAATTCGGTTCCGTCATCGTTTACACGTTTTTCCAAGTCCCTTACATCAACATTGGCCGGTAACATATAAAGTGTGGCATTGGCGTTCATGGTAATGTCGCCTAGTCCGGGACGGTTCTTCGCGCGTTCACGCACATACATGACATTAGCTTTGATTGTAAATTTCTCACTGAGTTTGGAATTGACACTCATGGTAATGTTGTTACGCTCCAGTTTGGAATTGGGCATCAGGTCATGGTAACGTTGGTCGCCTGCGGCAATACGGAACTGAACTTTATCCGTACCACCCGATACAGCTATATTATTAGTCAACGCCCAAGCATCCTGATAGAAGTTCTTAAAGTTATTTTTTCCTGCAGCTACATAAGGGCGGCGGACACCGTCGAATTGCATTACATCCGATCCGTCTAATTTACCGCCGAAAGAGAGCATGCCCATTTGTGAAGCGAGCATCGGTGCAATCTTGTCTACCAGCGTGGGAATCATGGATTCGGGTAAACCCATTGATTCAGCCTGTTGGACTGCGGTGTAATAGGCCATTGTTTCAGGACTCATGCCTCTGGCTCCCGTACCGTATTCCCATTGTAAATCGTCGTTCTTAAAAGTCAGTTGGTCATTGAGATAAGAGAGGTTATATTCTACCTTGATGCGTCCCACATTTCCTCGTTTGGTCGTGATGACAATCGCACCGTTGGCAGCGCGTGAACCATATAGTGCGGCTGCAGTACCTCCTTTCAGTACAGACATGCTTTCGATATCTTCGCTGTTAATGGAAGAAATACCGTCACCGCCGTCATTACTGCCCCACTGTCCGGCTTGACCGTAGTTACTGTTATCCATTGGTATACCGTCGATGACATAGAGAGGTTGGTTGGAACCGTTTAAAGAGCCGTTACCACGGATAACGATACGGCTGGAACCCATCACACCCGAAGCGGGTTTGGAGACATTGACACCGGCTACTTTTCCGGCAAGCCCGGTTGCCAGGTTAGCTACTTTAACGCGGTTCATATCGTCACCTTTCACTTCGGTAACGGAGTAGGCTAGCGCTTTTTTCTCTTTTTTGATACCCAAAGCGGTTACTACTACTTCATCTACGGCAATAGAAGTTTCATTCATTGTGATTCTCATTGGCTTGTTGCTTACTTTCTGCTGTGCCGATTGGTAGCCTATATATGAAATAATCAGTGTCTTGCCGGTTTCGGTAGGCAGGTTGAACTCACCATTGATATCAGTAATGGTTCCGGTGGTAGCTCCTTTGACTTGTACGGTAGCACCGATAATGGCTTCTCCATTTTCGTCGGTCACGGTTCCATGTGCATTTACCGGGATGTTTTTTTGACTTTCCTCTTTTATCTGAGGAGTGCTGACAGAGATGGTTTTATTTTTTCTGTTGAAACACAGTTTCGTTTGTACCGTGATTTTATCCAACACGCTTTGAAGCGTGGCATTTGTCACTTGAATAGTAACCAGCGGAACATTGTTCACTGTTTCTTGGTCATAGAAAAATTTCAGACCGGTTTGCTTACTTATCTGGTTGAATACATTTTCTACAGATTCGCTTTGTGCTTTCAGCGTGATGTTGTTTTCTTTTTGTGCTTGCACAAGCATAGGCATCAATGACAGGCATACGAATAGTAAAAAAGCTAAAAATGAATGGCTATTTTTACCTATTCCTTTATGAGTCGGAATAATATTCATAAATTTGTGCGTTTTAATGATTTAAGACTTAAGTTGTTAAGACACAGGAAACCAATTTGTCTGAGGTCGAAACAGCAAATAGTTTCCGGGATATAAAGTAGGGGTATCCGGCCGGGAAACTCCTACTTTTTTATGAGCTAAGCAGATGATAACATAAGCATATTGTTTAGATTTATAAGGTTAAACATTCGGTTATTTGTATAAGATGATTCTATCTCCTTCTTTTCTGTTTTTCACTCCACTGATATAGCGAATAGATTCGAGTACGGATTCCAGACTTTGGTTATCATGTTCGCCTGAGATTAGATTGTTGAATTCTTGGTCTTCTGCAAAACTAATCCGACAATTGTACATCCGTTCCAATTCTCGGGCAACATCCCGAATAGGGGTGTGATTAAACCTCAGGCTGCCTTTTATCCAAACAGCAACTTCCTTTTCCTCATTCTTTTTATTGTATTCGCCTGATAAGGTATTGATTAATACCTGCTCTTGTGCCGTGAGTCTCATCATGGCTTCCGGCAGGTCTACTTGCACCTTTCCGCTTTTTACGTCCACCGATACAATTTCGTCTTGCCGATAAGCTTTTACATCAAATTGAGTTCCCAATACACGGACATTGAAATTACATGTACTGACGATGAACGGCATTTTTTCATTATGGGCTATTTCAAAGTAGGCTTCTCCATCCAGTTCTACTGTACGGGTTTTGCCTATGAATTTATTGGGGTATCGGAGGGAAGAACAAGAATTGAGTACGATACGGCTGCCATCCGGTAGAGTGAGCTGTTTTTTCTCTCCGAAAGTGGTGCCGGCTTGGGTGAAAACAATACTCTTCTTTTCGATATAGCGGGAATAGTGGATACTTCCGAATATGAGACACAATAAGGCGGCAATACTTGCTATTGCATAAGTAATGTGGCGGAAATGGAATCGTTTGTGGTGTTCCAACTTCTGGAGTAACCGGTATGCTTCTTTTTTGTATGTATCATGCTCGGTGTTCGTATTTTGGCGGTGGAGAGAAGATTCTTCCCATATATTGGAAGCCAGTTCGTTCAACAGCTCTTTGTTTTCATCACGACGCAGGCTGTCGAGTAGTTCGGCTGCTTCTTCCTGAACATACATATCGTCCAGATAACGACGTAGTTTTTGTTTTTCTTCTTTATGGTCTTTCATCTTCTTTATGGGATGGGGCTGTTTGTTTTCCCCTCACATAAGTAATACACAAATATGAGGGAGTACTAGGGTATGTTTAACTTTTATTATAAATTCATGCAAATCAGGATGAGCAGTAAATCGGCATAAGTATCGGAGTATTTGGTTAAATAAGTACGAATGGTATGTAAAGCTAGAGAGATGTGTTCTTGTACAGTATGAATGGAGATGCCAAGTTTGTCGGCAATTTCCTTGTGTGACAATAATTCCTCACGACTCATTCTGAAGATTTCCTGTTGGCGGGGAGTAAGAGACTCAAAAGCCTTTTGGATGATGTTTTTCAGGTCACCTGACAAGATGTTGTTTTTAGTATCGTCGCTATAATCTATTGCTTGCGAAAGGATACTTTCTTTCAGTGTATCTTCTTTTTCCATATCTCGAATTTGATTGAGGATGCGGTTGCGCATGATAGTATACAGATAGGAGGAAAAAGAGGCATTGGGATCAATGAAGCGGCGTCCTTGCCAAATGACAGTGAAGGCATCCTGAAAAATATCTTCGGCAAAATCTCTTGATTTTACGAATCTCATGGCGAAATAAAGCAGGCGGTTCTTATAAGTGGCATAGAGTTCACAAAAAGCGTCTTCATCTCCATCTATCAGACGGAGAACTATTTCGCGTTCATTTATAGGAGTGTCTGTGTTATTCATAAATCTTTTGTTGTTTGTCATTTGGTTAATATCATTTTATGGAAAAGGAGTTATACCACCTTTTGTCCGTTTTGCAGAATGAGCATTTCTTTTGGAATAGCAGCTTTAATCTTATCTACAAGCATGGAAAGTATGGCATGGCGTACAAAATCTATTTTTGTAATGATATAAATTTGTCGGGTAGGCTGCGGGATGGCAAAAGGGCGGACCAGCTTCTTCTGCTCCTCATTCAGTTGCAATACCGCCAGACCGGGGATGAAAGTCATACCTTTTCCACTCTCTACCATGCGCATGAAGGTTTCCATGCTTCCCAGTTTGTAGGCTATCTGACAGGATTGTGCGGACTTTAACTGACAGAAACGCATCAGCTGGTCTCTGAAACAGTGTCCTTCGTCCAACAACCAAAGCTTTTCTCCGCTTATTTCAGAAGAACGAATCATTTCTTTCTTATAAGCTGATTCTTTTGTAGAGACATATCCGAAGAAAGATTCATAATAAAGAGGAGTGGAGATGAAATCTTTTTCTTCGGCGGGGCCGGCAATGATGGCAGCTTCCACGCCTCCAGCTTGAAGGGCAGCAAGGCAGTTAGGGGTTTTCATTTCGATTACCCGGATATCCAGCAAAGGATAGGTTTCCATTACCTCGGGAAAGAAACGGGGCAGAAGGTAGGGGGCAATTGTCGGGAGGACGGCGATGCGGAAAATACCATTCAAAGATTGCTCTTCTTCTTTTACCAAGTCTTTGATAAGCGAGGTTTGATGTAGGGCAATCCGTGCCTGTGCAATGACTTTCTTGCCGACCGTCGTGGGCTGTACCGGTTGTGCACTGCGGTCGAATATCTTGATATTCAGTTCATCTTCCAACTTTTGTATCATTGCGCTCAAGGTAGGTTGTGTTACATTACAATGTTCGGCAGCCTTGGCAAAATGACGAAGTTCGTCCACGGCAAGTATGTATTCCAGTTGTTGTAGGTTCATAGGCTTTGGGCTTGATAGATTTTGTCTATACAAAGATAGAAATTATCAGTTTGACACGCATTACTTTCTCCTTTATCTTTGCATCAGAGAAAAAGAAAAATAGTAATCAATTTAAAAACATAGAATTATGAAAACATTAGATTATATCAAATTAGATTCAGCAGCCGCTGCAAAGGTAGTAGATTCATTGCAACAATTATTGGCAGACTATCAGGTGTTTTATGCTAATCTGCGTGGATTTCATTGGAATATCAAGGGACACGGTTTCTTTGTATTGCATAGCAAGTTCGAAGAGTTATACAACAATGCTGCCGATAAGGTAGACGAGCTGGCAGAACGTATCCTGATGTTGGGAGGTGTGCCGAAGAATAAGTATAGTGACTATTTGAAAATGTCGAATATAAAAGAGGTAGAGGGTGTTTCATCCGGCGACGAAGCGTTGAACAACATTCTTGAGACTTACAGTCATTTTATTGTTGAAGAACGTAAAGTACTCGCTATTGCATCACAGGCAGGCGACGAAGCTACTGTAGCTGTCATGAGTGATTACCTGAAAGAACAGGAAAAGATGGTTTGGATGTTGGTAGCCTATGCTTCAAAGTAGTCGGTTTGCTTTAGTTTAGAATGGAGGAGTATCGGTGGAAAGCCGATGCTCCTTTCTTTTTATATTTCCTTTCGTTTTTTATCTCATTTCGGTTTCGTCTCAGAATATTATGTTATCTTTGTGAAAAATTACTCACTTTGATGTGTCTTAGGCTTTGTCTGACAATTCTATTTGTTTTATGTTGCTGCTGCGGCAAAGGGCAAAATGAAGTTGCTGTGGAAAACGACAGCATATTGATGACCTATTATAAAAAGTGTAAGGCGAATCTGGATTCTCCCATTGTTTTGGATATGTGTGATACTCTGTTTGTGCGGAGCGAGAAAGCGGGTAACAGACGGTTGATGGCTATTGCAAAATGTTTGAAACTGGATTATTATTACTACAAGAACGATGAGCAGAATATTCTGGAAAGTGTAAAGGAGGTAAAGCAAATCAGTCGGAAGTACAATCAACTGAAATATTACTATTTTGCATGGGGAAGCCGTCTGGTAATCTACTATATTAAACAAAATAAAGCCAATATCGCTCTGTATGAAGTAAAGAAAATGCTTCAGGAAGCCCAGAAAGATAACTATATGCGGGGAATTGTGGAGTGTTACCGTTGTATGGCGAATATTTATCTGACGCAGGACAATTATCAATTAGCTTATGATAACTTTAAAAAGACAATAGCGATAACAGAGGAAAATAATATTGCAGATATCAATCTTCCGTCTTATTATGCTTCGTTTGCTCAGTCGGCTGTAGACTTGAAACGATGGGATGAGGCAAAAGAGGCTTTGGAAAAGGGGCTCTCTTTGGCGCAGACGGATTACCAGGCTTTTACGACCCGTAAGGCGTATGCGCTCTATTATATAAAGAAGGGGCAGTTGAGTGAGGCCTGGAAATATATACAGGACATTGAAAAGTTGTTCATGCAGAATAAAGATATGGCTACATACCTTATAGGGCTTTATTATCTGAAGGAAACGTATTATAGTGCTGCCGGACAATATAGTGAGGCGTTGAAGATGGTGGATGTAATGATGAATGACTCGACTCCCAGCCGTTCTAAATATATGGATTATAAATTGGTAAGGGAACAGGGAAATATTTATTGGGAGATGGGAGACAAGGTGAAGGCTGCTCAGTTTTACTATGATTACATTGAGGCTACGGATTCTGTCCGTACAAAAGAATTGCAGAATTCTGCGGCTGAGTTTTCTTCTATTTTAGAGTTGGAACAGTTGAAGAATGAAAAGAATGAGCTTCAGTTAAGTGTTCAGAAAGATCAGTTGCATACCGTTTATTTGGTTTTGATATTCGCTGTCGTATTTTGGGTAATGAGCGGGATTCTATTCTTTCGGATTTATAAACTCAATAAACGTTTGAAAGCATCGAAACTTATTGTCAACAAACAGAATAAGGACTTAAAGGTTTTTGCTGAGGAGCTGATGAAGGCCAAAGAACGGGCTGAATATGCGAGCATGATGAAAACGGCTTTTATCCAGAACATGTCTCATGAGATTCGAACACCGTTGAATTCTATAGTGGGATTCTCTCAACTATTGGTGGATATATATCAGGATAATCCGGAGACAAAAGAGTTTGTTTCGATTATTGAAGTCAATAGCGACAACTTGTTGAGACTGATTAATGATGTGCTTGATATCTCTTTTCTCGACCAATCTGAAGAGGTGCCTTATGATAAGGTGGAAGATATCAATATAAGTTGTCTGTCGGGGATGGAAGCTATCCGGACTTTGGTGCGGGAGGGAGTGGAATTGGAGTTTCGTCCTTCTGTAGAGAGGTGCTTGATTAAAACCAATCCGGGCAGGGTCTCACAAATATTGATTCATCTTTTGCAGAATGCGGCTAAATTTACCGATAACGGTTCTATTGTTTTAGACTATGAACTAAAAAGGGACGAGCGGAAAATTATTTATCGTGTTACGGATACAGGGAAAGGTATTCCGGCGGATAAGCAGGAGTATGTTTTCGAACGCTTCACTAAATTGGACGACTTTACTCAGGGGACAGGCCTGGGGCTTCCTATCTGCCGGCTGATTGCTGAAAAGTTAGGTGGAACACTGGTCATTGATAAAGGCTATACAGTGGGATGTCGTTTTATCCTGACTCTCCCACTGATTGAGGTTTAAATTTTCTCTCCTTCTTTGGTCTTGCGTTGCACGATGCGTGCTCCGGCAGGAACATTTTCAGTCACCCATATATTCCCTCCTACGGTTGCGCCTTTACCTATGGTTACGCGTCCCAAAATGGTAGCATTGGAATAAACAATTACGTCATCTTCTAAAATAGGATGGCGGGGAATACCTTTGATAGGATTGCCATTGTCGTCCAATGGGAAACTTTTTGCTCCCAGAGTGACCCCTTGATAGAGTTTTACGTTATTGCCGATGATGCTGGTTGCACCAATCACTACGCCTGTTCCGTGGTCAATTGTGAAATGATGTCCAATCTTTGCTCCCGGATGGATATCTATTCCCGTTTCCGAGTGTGCCATTTCGGTGATGAACCGGGGAATCAGGGGCACACCTAACACCAGCAATTCATGTGCTATCCGGTAGTTGCTGATGGCACGAATGGCAGGGTAGCAACTAATTATCTCACCGAAACAAGTAGCGGCAGGGTCTCCGTAATAGGCTGCTTCTACATCGGTAGCCAGAACGCGGCGCATTTCGGGCAGCTTGCTTATAAAACGGGCGGCAAGCAATGCTGATGTTTCCCGACACGGTTCATTGTTGCCGGTGTTATCATTGTTATTATTGTCCTGCCCGAAACACAGGCCGGCTTGTATCTGGTCTGTCAACAGGTCGAACAGGTTTTCTACATTTACCCCTATGTGATAAGTAATGGTATGGCTGTTGATAGTGGAATTACCAAAATATCCGGGGAAGAGGATGGAGCGGGCTAACTCTACAATCTTGTATAGTGATTTAGCCGAAGGCAGAGGATCTCCGTCTCTGTGTTGATGAAACAGTCCTTTATAGGATTGACTGTCGGAGAGCTCGTCTACTGCTTGGGTCAATATGCCGGTATAGTCGAATGAAGTCATATCTATCATGGTTAATAAGGACAAAAGTAAAGAAATTCTATATCATTGCCAATAAATAGAAGGAATATTGGGTTTTATAGTTTATTTTTGCAGAAAAAAGAAGATGTTTTATGGCAAATAAGAAGAATCCTTTCGCCGGTAAGGTTAAGCAAGGGAATAAAAAAAAGTCAGGTGGCAAACGAATTGGGAAGTCAAAACCGGATAAAGCGAATAATCAGTTGAACAGACGGGTGAAATGAGTGTTTGCCTTGGTGTGGAAGGAAGCTTTCGTTTCTTGTGAGGGTGTGTCGAAACGTGGATAATGCTGTCGTTTCGTTCGTAGGGGCGAGGTTCGCTCGCCCGAAAACAGTTTACTTTGTGTCTTCGGGCAGGCAAACCCTGCCCCTACAGCTGACGATGGGATAGGCCGGTTTAGTTTTGACACACTCCCATAGTAAACTTTCTTATTTCTCCACCAATGCAAAGTCCAGCTGTTTCTTTTCCAGATTGGCGCGTGCCACTTTAATAGTGATAGGGTCTCCCAAACTGAACTTCTTATGATGACGTCTTCCTATTAAGCAATAGTTTTTCTCGTCAAAGTCATAATAATCATCGCCTAAATCGCGCATGGGTACCATACCTTCACATTTGTTTTCATTGATTTCTACATAAAGTCCCCATTCGGTTACTCCGGAAATGACACCGTCGAACTCCATGCCCAAACGTTCGCTCATAAACTCCACTTGTTTATACTTCACCGAAGCGCGTTCTGCATTTGATGCAATTTGTTCCATTTCGGAACTATGGTCGCATAAATCTTCGTACTTATCCTTTTGTGCCGTTCGCCCTCCTGCCAGATAGCGTGTAAGCAAGCGGTGTACCATCATATCCGGAAAACGGCGGATGGGAGAGGTAAAGTGGGTATAGAAATCAAAAGCCAATCCATAATGGCCTATGTTAACCGTGGAATAACGTGCTTTCTGCATGGCACGCAAAGAAACAGTCTCTATTAGATTCTGTTCTTTCTTGTCCTTGATATCATCCAACAGGCGGTTGATGGATTTGGAAACTTCTGATTTTGAACCCGAAGTGCGTATCTTATAACCAAAGCGGTTAATAAACCAATTCAGATTCTCCAGTTTGTCGGGGTCGGGAAGGTCGTGGATACGATAGGGGAATACTTTTGCTTTTTTATTCTTGGGCACTTTGCCGATTGTTTCAGCCACAGTGCGGTTGGCCAGAAGCATAAACTCTTCAATCAGCTTGTTGGCTTCTTTGGATTCTTTGAAATAGACGCTTAAAGGCTTTCCTGTTTCATCAATCTCAAATTTTACTTCAATGCGGTCGAAATCGATAGCACCTGCAGCCAATCGCTGTTTGCGCAGGATTTGAGCTAACTTGTTCAACTCCAGAATCTCTTCTTTATAATCGCCTTCACCTGTTTCGATGACTTGTTGCGCTTCCTCATAGGTGAAACGGCGGTCGCTCTTAATCACGGTATGTTTGATACGCGAGTCCTTCACTTCACCTTTTTCGTTCATATCGAAAATAACGGAGAATGCCAGTTTCTCTTCGTCGGGACGGAGAGAGCAGATAAAGTTACACAGACGTTCGGGCAACATCGGAATGGTGCGGTCTACCAAGTAAACGGAAGTGGCACGTTTTTCGGCTTCTTTATCTATGGTACCTCCTTCTTTTACATAATGTGTAACGTCGGCAATATGTACTCCGACCTCCCACAGTCCCGGTTTGATAAGTCGGATGGAAAGAGCATCGTCAAAGTCTTTTGCATCCTTGGGGTCGATGGTGAAGGTAGTTACGGCCCGGAAATCCTCCCGTTCGGCATAGTCGGCCTCTGTTATCTCAGCCGGAATCTTTTCGGCGGCGGCTTCCACATTCTTGGGATATACATACGGCAGTCCGTATTCTGCTAAAATGGCATGCATTTCAGTGGTGTTTTCTCCTGCCTTGCCCAAGATGTCAATGACTTGCCCGATAGGGTTTTTGGCTTCTTTCGGCCATTCTATTATCTTTACGACAGCTTTATCGCCACTTTTTCCGCCTTTTAATTTATCTTTGGGGATGAAAATGTCATTTGCCAGCGTGCGGTTTTCGGTTACAAGGAAAGCATAGAATTTGTCTACTTTCAGTATTCCGACAAACGTATCGTTGGCCCGTTCGATGATTTCAATTACTTCTCCTTCCGGATTACGGTTCTTGCGTTTTGCAAACAAGGCGATTTTTACTTTGTCGTTGTTCATGGCGTGTGCCGAGTTTCGTTCGGCTATAAAGATGGTCTCTCCTCCGTCCTCCGGAATGAAAGAGTTCTTACCATTACTTTTACGCTGAAAAATACCCGTCATAATCAGTCCGTGGTCGTTCAGTTTATATTGCCCTTTTTCAACTTCTTGTAAAAAATCATCTTCTGTCATTTCGAGGAGGATGTCGGCGCAAAGCATTTTAAGAGGATGAGTAGTTAAGTTTAACCCGCTTGAGAGCTGTTTGAGGCTGAATGTTTCATTCGGCTTGGCATGGAAGTAGCTTATGAGGCGTTCTGCCAGTTCACTCTTTTTCATGCGTTTCCCTGCTTTTTTTTCTTTCTTTTTAGCCATAGATGGGTATTTTAATGTATTATGTGTCACAAAGTAAACAAAATAATTGGAATGGTGGTTCAATAGATGCATTAAATTTGGTTGAATATGGGCGAAACGTGCTATCTTTGTCCGTTCAAAAATAACGATTATGACTGAACTTGAGAAAAGAGCCAGAGAAAAAGGAATCTATAAGGTCACTTTATGGGGCAGTTTTGTTAATTTCTTGCTGGTTATTTTTAAATTTCTGGCCGGGATAGCAGGGCATAGTGCTGCTATGATGGCGGATGCCGTCCATTCTCTTTCCGACTTCATAACGGATGTGGTGGTCATCCTATTTGTGCGTATTTCTAATAAGCCTCAGGACAAGGGGCATGACTACGGACACGGCAAGTATGAGACTTTGGCTACCGCTTTGATTGGAATGGCACTTTTGGGAGTAGGTTGCGGCATCTTGTGGAATGGCGCCGGCGAAATTCTGGCCTTTATGAGCGGAGAACAGTTGCGTGCGCCCGGAATGCTTGCACTGATTGCGGCTCTTGTCTCTATCCTGCTGAAGGAGATACTGTATCAATACACGGTCCGTATGGGCAGAAAGTACAACTCTCAAGCGGTGATAGCCAATGCATGGCATCATCGGAGCGATGCATTGTCTTCTATCGGCACGGCTGCAGGTATTGGCGGAGCTATCCTGCTCGGACCCCATTGGGTGGTGCTCGACCCTATTGCCGCTGTGATAGTCAGTTTCTTTATAATGAAAGTGTCTGTCAAGCTCCTGATACCTTGTATTGATGAACTGCTGGAAAAATCATTGCCCGAAAGTGTGGAGCACGAGATAGAGCAGACAGTCTTGTCTTTCGACGGAGTAACAGAGCCTCATCATTTGCGCACACGGCGTATCGGGAATAATTATGCCATAGAGATTCATGTCCGTATGAATGGTGATATATCATTATACAAAGCACATGAGACGGCCACGGCAATCGAACGGAAATTGAAAGAAAAATATGGGGAAGATACTCATGTGGGTATCCATGTGGAACCGGTGAAATAAAATGTGATAAGGAATAATGGAAAAAAGAATATTGGTAACCGGAGCAAGCGGGTTTATCGGCAGTTTTCTGGTGGAAGGCGGTTTGGAAAGAGGTATGCAGGTATGGGCGGGCATGCGCAAAAGCAGCAGCCGCAAGTACTTGAAAGATTCTCGTATCCGGTTTGCCGAACTGGACTTTGCCCGTCCCGGAAGATTGGTAGAGCAATTGGCGGTTCATAAACAAGCACATGGGGGGTGGGACTACATCATTCATTGTGCCGGTGTGACTAAATGTCGTCACAAAGAAGAGTTTGACAAAGGGAATTATGTTTATACCCGCAATTTCGTAGAGGCGCTGCAAACATTGGATATGGTTCCCGAACAATTTATCTATATCAGTTCGCTTAGTATCTTCGGGCCTATACGTGAAGAGAATTATACCCCCATCAATGAACATGATGCGGCGATGCCCAATACGGCTTATGGAGTCAGTAAACTGAAGTCGGAACATTATCTGCAATCATTGGGTGATTTCCCGGTCGTGATTTTCCGGCCGACCGGTGTCTACGGGCCTCGCGAGAAAGATTATTTCCTGATGGCCAAATCAATCAAGCAGCACGTAGACTTTGCCGCCGGCTTCAAACGTCAGGATCTTACCTTTATCTATGTGAAGGACTTGGTGCAGGCAGTCTATCTGGCTATAGAGCATAAAGTGAAGCACCGTGCCTATTTTGTAAGTGACGGAAATGTATATTCCAGCCGTGCTTTCTCCGATTTAATACAAAAAGAGCTTGGTAATCCGTGGGTTATACACTTTAAATGTCCGCTATTTATTTTAAAAGTTGTATCTTTGCTCGCTGAATTTTCAGCGCGTTGCCTGGGGAAGGTAAGTACGCTGAATCGTGATAAATATAAAATAATGAAACAACGCAACTGGCAATGCGACATCACTCCATTGACGGATGAATTGGGATATCGTCCCGAGTATCCGTTAGAAAGGGGAGTAAAAGAGATTATTGCCTGGTATAAGAAAGAAGGATGGCTTTAAATTTATTCAAACGTGTAGACAGTGTAAAAGGATTGTTTGCCGTAGAGAGTATCAGTTTGATATATAATGCTCTCACTACGATCATGGTTTTGATATTGTGGCCGCGCATGGATCACCCCGGCACAATGCTTCTGGAACGTGCAGGTATTGTGGTTATTACTTTTGCATTGATATATCTGTATCACAAATATCCTTGCAAGTTATCCGCATTTACGCGTATGGCTGTGCAAATGGCATTTTTGGCTTATTGGTATCCCGATACCTTTGAGTTCAACCGTTTATTCCCGAATCTGGATAATTTCTTTGCTTCTGCAGAACAATTCCTGTTCCGTTGCCAGCCGTCGGTGGAGTTCAGTGAGCTTTGTCCGTCCATGTGGTTCAGTGAGCCCTTTAATTTGGGCTATTTCGCTTATTACCCGATGATTGCGATAGTGACAATCTATTATTTCCTTTTCCGTTTTGAATGGTTTGAGAAGGCGTCTTTTGTATTGGTTACCTCATTTTTCATTTATTATCTTATTTATATATTGGTTCCTGTGGCCGGTCCGCAGTTTTACTTTCCTGCTATCGGCATGGATAATGTGATGGCGCAACATTTTCCGGCGATTGGAGATTATTTCAATCACAATGATATTTTGTTGCCCGGTCCCGGTTTCGACCATGGTTTCTTTTATAATCTTGTAGAGGCTTCTCAGGAAGTGGGTGAACGTCCTACCGCAGCTTTCCCCAGTTCGCATGTCGGCATTTCCACTATTATCATGATTATGGCCTATCGGGTAAATAAGAAGTTATGCTATTTCCTGGCACCCTTTTATGTGCTTCTTTGCTGTGCCACGGTTTATATTCAGGCGCATTATTTGATAGATGTGATTGCCGGTTGGGTTTCTGCTGTTTGTATTTATATTGCGGCCACGTGGATGTATAAACGATGGTTTGCCTCGGTGGTGTTCCAATTGGTGGCCAGATAGAACCGGATGGATAGAAGAGTAAGCGGTTTCTTGCTGTCGGCTAAGGCTTTTTAAGCGGAAGATTATTACGGACTTCGGCAACGGACTGTACAGTCCACCGTAGCAGACTGTACGGTCCATTGTAGTAGACTGTACAGTCCACTGCCGAAGACTGTAGTAGCCCGACTGATAGAAAGGCTTAACCTAAAGGGCGAAAATGCTTACTCGGACTAATGCCCGGAGCTAATTAATTGAAAAAAAAATGCGCAAAGGCTGCAACGTTTGCCCAACTGGATACGTCTTATATATAAAACGATAATATTATGAAAAAATTAGTATCTATTTTTATGCTATTTGCCTTGGCGTTAGTATCTACAACAGTATGGGCAGAATCTTTAGGTGAAAGAATAAGAGCAAGTAAGAACAATGTGACAAAGGAAGTGCGTGTGGGGCGTTTTGATGCGGTCTGTCTGAATGGAAGCAGCGAGATTGTTTATACCCAAACTTCCGGCAAGCAGAAATTGGAACTCTCTGTTCCGGATAACTTGCAGGACATTGTGCAAGTGTATGTAAAAGACCATACGTTGTTTCTTGAGTTAAAGAAGGGATATTCCGTTTCATTTGAGAATGGTACCAGACTGGAACTTTGTGTAGCTGCCCCTATGGTGAAAAATGTTGTGGTCAACGGTTCGGGTGATATTATTTTCAAGAATGGGGTTGACGTGAATGATGCCATTAACTGGACAGTGAATGGCAGTGGTGACATTGACGCCGACAAGGTGAAATGTCGTAAGATGAATGTCGCTGTCAACGGTTCGGGCGATGTTACTTTAGGTTATGTTTCGGGAGAGGAAATGAGCATGGCTGTCAATGGTTCGGGTGATATTGCCGTGAAGGGCATTTCGGTCGATAGAGTGAGTAGTGCTGTCAACGGTTCGGGTGATGTAACTGTAAAAGGCATTTCGGCTGATGAAGTGAATGGTACGGTCAACGGTTCGGGCGATGTTACGTTATCGGGCAAGTGTACGAAAGCTAATTATTCGTTAAGCGGTTCCGGTGACATTACAGGTTCTGCATTGAAAGCGAAACAAGTTACTGCTTATACGTCTCCGCGTAGTACCGGTGACATTTCGTGCTATGCTTCCGAAAAGATAATCATTAATAAGGAAGGCAAGAATAGCGATGTGTCTTACAGCGGAAACCCCCGTACTGTGGAAAAGAACAGCACGAAGGGCAAGCGTCATCGTCGTTCCAATGATGATTAAAGGGTATAGTTGCCTTTTATATAGTCAAGGATACTGAAAAGCTCCTTGACTGTTTCGGCGCGAAGCATGGCGATACGCGTTTCCTTAAAGTTAGGAATTCCTTTAAACATGGGTGATGCAGCCAAATGGCGGCGTACATGCAATATACCGCGGCGTTCGTCCAACAGATTGACGCTGTCCAGCACTTCCTGGCGGAGGACATCCATTTTCCAGTCGAAAGACAGAGGTGGAAGTTCTTCGCCGGTTTCTATATAATGCTTCACTTCTTTGAATATCCAGGGGCGTCCGAAACTGGCACGTCCAATCATGATGGCATCTACTCCATAAAGGTCAAAACACTCTTTGGCACGTTGCGGTGTGGTCACGTCTCCATTGCCGATGATAGGAATATGTATACGCGGGTTCTTCTTTACTTCGCCTATCAACGTCCAATCGGCTTCACCGGTATACATCTGTGCGCGTGTACGTCCGTGGATGGTTAATGCTTCGATGCCGCAATCTTGCAGTTGCTCGGCCAGGCTGACAATGATTTTATGGTCGTTGTCCCATCCCAAGCGTGTCTTTACGGTGACGGGAATCTTTACCGCATCCACAACGGCGCGGGTAATTTCCAGCATCAGAGGGATGTTCTGCAACATTCCGGCGCCTGCTCCTTTGCCTGCGACGCGCTTGACGGGACAGCCAAAGTTAATGTCCAGAATGTCAGGGTGTGCTTCTTCCACTATTTTGGCCGCCTCTACCATTGTCTCGGTATCTTTTCCATAAATCTGAATGGCTACGGGGCGTTCTTCGTCATTGATGTTCAGCTTCTGCATGGTTTTTCCTACCGAGCGTATCAGGGCATCGCTTGATACGAACTCGGTATATACCATGTCGGCACCAAACTTTTTGCACATCAAGCGGAAGGCAGGGTCGGTCACATCCTCCATCGGAGCTAATAAAACAGGGTGTTCCCCCAAGTCTATATGGCGTATTTTCATATTCTAACAGTTATTTGGCTGCAAAAATACGGAAAAAAGCCTACCTTTGCACACACATAATCAAAAGAATAATGAAACCTTCTATAAAAGACTTTGAAATAATGGCTCCTGTCGGCTCGCGTGAGTCGTTGGCTGCCGCTATACAGGCAGGTGCGGACTCCATTTATTTTGGTATTGAAAGCCTGAATATGCGTGCCCGGTCTGCCAATACATTTACTATTAATGATTTGCGCGAGATTGCGCAGATTTGTGATGAGCATGCCATCAAGAGTTATCTGACCATCAATACTATTATTTATGATGAGGATATTGCCTTGATGCGTACAATTGTGGAGGCTGCAAAAGAAGCCGGAATCAGTGCTGTGATTGCTGCCGATGTTGCGGTGATGGCTTATTGTAATGAGATTGGGCAGGAGGTGCATCTTTCCACTCAGTTGAATATCAGCAATGCAGAGGCTCTGAAATTCTATGCCCGCTTTGCCGATGTGGTGGTGCTGGCACGTGAATTGAATCTGAAACAGGTGAAAGTGATTTATGATACTATCCAGAACGAACAGATAAAAGGGCCGAAAGGCGAGCTGGTCCGGATAGAAATGTTCTGTCACGGAGCGTTATGCATGGCTGTGTCGGGCAAGTGCTATCTCAGTCTGCATGAGATGAATGCGTCTGCCAATCGTGGTGCTTGCATGCAGATTTGCCGTCGTGCATACGAAGTGAAGGATAAAGAAAGTGATATAGAGTTGGAAGTGGACAATAAATATATCATGTCTCCCAAAGATTTGAAGACCATTCATTTCATGGATGAAATGATTGAGGCCGGTGTGCGTGTGTTCAAGATTGAAGGGCGTGCCCGCGGGCCTGAGTATGTACGCACGGTAGTGGAATGTTATAAAGATGCTATCCGTTCGTATTTGGAAGGTACGTTTACGGAAGAAAAGAAATTGGGGTGGGATGAACGTCTGAAAACTGTCTTTAACCGCGGATTCTGGAACGGTTATTATCTGGGACAGCGATTGGGCGAGTGGAGCAGGAATTATGGTTCCGAAGCAACTGAACGTAAAGTGTATGTGGGAAAAGGCATTAAATACTTCTCTAATATCGGTGTGGCTGAGTTTCTGGTGGAGGCGGCCGAAATGAAGGTAGGTGACAAGCTGTTGATAACAGGGCCTACCACGGGTGCCGTGTTCTTCACACCGGATGAGGCGCGGGTTGATTTGAAGCCGGTAGATGTGGTGCGGAAAGGCCAGCATGTTTCATTTAAAGTTCCCGAAAAGATACGCCCCAGCGACAAACTTTATAAGTTGGTATCTCCTTAGGAGCTAAAAAACAAATAAGATAAACGATTCTTGGTTTATCGGTGAATGAAAAAAGGGGTTGTGTCAAAACGTGGATAATGCTGTCGTTTCGTTCGTAGGGGCGAGGTTCGCTCGCCCGAAAACAGTTTACTTTGTGTCTTCGGGCAGGCAAACCCTGCCCCTACAGTTGACGATGGGATAGGTCGGTTTAGTTTTGACACACTCCCTTTACTTTTTGTTAGAGTTCGCTGTTATTCCATATAAATGGAAAGTTTGGGATAAACACTATACAGTTTGGTGTTAGTCAACTCTTCGGAGTCGGTAATACGATACAGATAGTATTTGCTGTTCGGACAGAAGTTGCTCTTGTCAGGGAAGTTAAAGTAACGGTGTCCTTGCGGAGTCTTTTTTACGGTATGTTCTTTACCTTCTGAATCCGTATAGGTATAATCTATTTTATCGTCGGGATATTCTTTGCGAACTACACTTTTCTGGTTACGGATAATGTCTATCAAGCTGAAACCTTCACCCCATAGTTCTTTGCGGCGTTCCAACCAAATAGCTTCCAGTAAATCTTCTCCTGTCAGGCTTGTTGAAATGGCTTGTGCTCCTCTGGCTGCTTTCAGTTCATTCAGTTTGTTGACAGCGTCCGGATCGTTCAGACGAGCCTTTGCTTCTGCATTGATTAGATAAATTTCGGCAACACGCATCAATACGATATCGGCAACAGTGTTCTGAATGTCGCGGAATTTAAATTTCGCATTACGCATCCATACATAAGCAGCCGATTCTACATCTGCTCCCGGGTCGGTTGCCCAATATATCATTTCTTTACGATAGTCTCCATCTTCAAATAAGTCGCGGAAATAAGGATCTACATTAAAACTGTAATAATAGGATCCCGGAGTAGTGGTATCTAGATAATAAAACTGATAACTGGCATTGTTCTGGTCATTGGTTTGAGGATGTCCCCAAATCCATTCCTTGTTTTCGGCATTACTAAAACCTTCTTTATATTCGCTTTCGCTCATTAAATAGTTGTTTTTTGCCAAAAGTTGGTCGGAATAATTCTTAGCTTTCTCCCATTGGCGTGCGTAAAGGCAAGCACGTGAAAGCAGTCCCAATACAACTTGATTGTCAATCTTATGCTTGGAATTACGTATGTATGTCTCGGGGATAAGGTCTAATGCCTTTTCCAAGTCACTGATAGATTGTGCATACACTTCGCTTACGCTGGATGCCGGCATTCCTTCAGCAGCAGAAACCTCATCGGTTGATTTTGTATAGATAGGGGCGCATACAGCATTGGGATCTTTGTCGATGGCAAAAGAATAGCATGATGCAAGATGCAGATAAAGGAATCCGCGTAATGCAAGTGCTTGTCCTTTAATGCGATCTCTGTCGTTTTGTGTTCCTTCGGCATTATCGATATTGTCCAATACTCCGTTGCAATCATTAATGACACGATAGCAAAGTAGCCAACTCAATGTGTTGGTACCGCCTTTTCCGTATATAGCATTAAATTGATTATGCGATCTAAAACCGTATTTGTCATTCAATACCACGTCCGATCCCATTGCGTCATTGGCACGCAGCATTGCTCCATATCCTGGGTTAGCGTAGGAATTGAAGGTTTCCATTAAGTAATTCCAACCGCCGTTAAGTACCTTTTCGGCATCTCCTGTTTTACCGAATACCGAACCGGCATCTACAGAAGTTGTAGGGATTGTATCCAAATCGCAGGAAGTCAGTATGCTGGCTCCTAATGCAACTGAAAGTATATATTTAAAAATTGTCTTCATATTCTTTTCCTGTATTAAAGTTTCACATTGATACCGAATGAAATGGTTTTCATTGTCGGATAGCGATAATAGGTCGAGCCACTATATGTCTGTTCGGGGTCTAAACCTTGCTGTTTAGTGAATGTCAGCATATTTTCTGCTTGGAAGAAGATGCTGGCATCTTTCAATGTCAGTGTGTTGAGCAATGACTTTGGCAGATTATAAGAGAATGTGATGTTCTTCAAACGCAGGTATGAGCGGTCTACCAAAAAGCGGTTTGAAGAATTTGTCCATGAACTCTTCGGTGAAGTTGTTAAACGGGGAACATCTGTATTCGGGTTTTCTGGAGTCCAGCGGTCCAGCATATCTACACTCCATCCTGTTCCTGAAGGGCCTTGGCTCAGCAAGGATACCTTATCGCTGTTGTAAATCTTGCCTCCTAATGAATAAGAGAAGAGAAGCGATAAAGTGAAATCTTTGTATGAGAGTTCGGACTGTAAACCACCTGTCCAATCGGGTAATGAATTACCGCATTTTACTCTGTCGTTTGTGGTGGTTGACGAGTAGTCTTCCGTTGTTATTTTGTCACCTTCGGTATTATAACGATACCACATCGGATTACCGTTTTCAGAATTAATGCCGGCCCATTCTATCAGGTAGAAATCATATAAAGAACCGCCTTTCACCCATTTCTTATTACCACTCCACATTACTTCAGATGGCAGTGAGGTGATTTTGTTTTTATAAGTTGTGGCATTGAAAGAAAGTTTCCATTTCCAGTCTTGTGTCATGATAGGATAGCCTGATAATTGAAATTCCCAACCATAGTTTTTGATGGAGCCAATGTTTTCATCCATACTTGAGAAGCCTGAAGACTGGACAAGGTCTTTGGAGAATAGCAAATCTTTGGAGCGGCGCTCAAAGAACTCGACAGTACCGGTCAAGCGGTTGTCCCATAAGCCGAAGTCCAAACCGATGTTGGTATTCAGGTTGGTTTCCCATGTTAAATTCGGAGTAGCCAAGCGTGAAGCATGTAAACCGGATTCACCGAGATTATTGCGGATTGAATAGAGTGCCTGATAAGCATAATAACCGATGTTATCGTTACCTTGCGCACCATAGCTGGCACGTAATGTCAAGTTAGAAAGCCATGAAGATGTTTTCTCCATAAAACTTTCTTGCATCACTTTCCAAGAACCTCCTACAGACCAGAAAGTACCCCAACGGTGGTCGGGATGGAAGCGTGAAGAGCCGTCTGAACGAACCGATGCTGATAAGAAATATTTTTGATCGTATGAGTACTCCGCACTACCGAAAAAGCTCAATAATTTGTATTGGTCGCTGTTACCGCCGAAATCACCTAAAGAAGAGGCTGCATCCGGTTCGTAGAAACCATCCATAATAATTTGACTGCGGTAACCGCCAAAGTTAGAGGTATTATATTCATAATATTCCTGTCCGGCCATTACGCGCACATTATGTACGTCTTTAAAGGTATGCTGGTAGTTAATGACATTATTGAAGGTCATACCGGTTGTGCGGTAGTTGTATTTACTTACTTCACCGCCTGTAATAGAGCTGGGGCCGTAAGTGGGATTAGCATAGTCATGATTGAATTTGCTATTGTAGTCAATGTTTAGTGACATTTTATAAGAAAGACCTTCAATAGGGGTGATTTGAATGAAACCACGGAGCGAAGCGGCATCACGTTTAATTTCACTCTTATCGTGAGGCATAGAGGCTAATAAGTTGTATTTAGCGTATGAGTTCGGGCGATATTCACCATAGTCAAATTGACGGTCACCGTTTTCATCCAATAAATATGCACCGGTTGCTAAATCACGTTGGTATACCGGATAAAATGGGCGGACTGAACGGGCAAATAATACCACGTTGCTGATCGTTGAATCGTCTTGTTTCGGATAATCCTGAATGGAGTGGGTTCCTGATACATTTAATCCGACCTGTAACCATTTCCGGATGTCAGAAGTTATATTTGCACGAAGAGTATAGCGTTTGAATCCTGAACAGATATATGCACCCTGATCATCCATATAACCTGCTGAAACGAAATATTTGGATGTCTTGCTACCGCCACTGACACGCACGTTCAAGTCTGTGTAGTGGGCATTTTGTGAAAGGGCGTCGTCCCAGCTGTCGTTCCATAACGGAGTAGCTCCTGATACCAGTTTTCCATTGTGACCGATAGGTTCGGGAATTCCGGTTCCGTAAGGATTGATACCCAAACGGCCAACTACGTTGCTTGATGCCCACGCAGCAGCATCTTCAGCAGAGTAACCGTTATCCATACGATAATTACGTAATGCCTCCCAGTATAATTCGAAATATTGGTTTGTATTTAACTGGTCGTAGTCGGCGCGTGCACGGCTGGAGAAACCATATTTGGCAGACAGTTCGATAACAGGTGCACTGTCTTTAGCCCCTTGTTTGGTTGTAATCATGATTACACCATTAGCAGCACGAGAACCGTAAAGAGCAGCAGATGCAGCGTCTTTCAATACGGTGATTGATGCAATATCCGATGATGCAATAGAAGACAGATTTCCATCATAAGGCACACCATCTACCACATAAAGCGGAGTGTTTGAAGCATTGACAGAGCCTACACCACGAATCAGGATTGTTGCATCCGACCCCGGTTGTCCACTTGATGAAAATGATTGTAGTCCGGCTACTGTTCCTTGTAATGCTTTTGATACATTACTTACTTGTGATTTTTCAATCGTTCCTGCGGCAATATAACTAGCCGAACCCGTAAAAGTGGACTTTTTGGCAGTACCGTAAGGCACAGTAATGACCACTTCATCTACCATTAGACTGCTCTCTTTCAGTTCTACATTGATAACTTTACGGTTATTCACCGGAATAGTGACTGTTTCATAACCGATAAAAGAAAAGATGAGGCTTTCATTACCTCTCACCTGAAGTTGGTAATTACCATTGGCACTGGTAATAGTACCGCGAGGTTGTCCTTTTACAGCTATGGTAACACCCGGCATTTCCTCTCCTCCGGCTGTCACTTTACCAGTTACTGTAATTTCCTGCGCATATGTAGTAATACAAAATAGTAAACTACATAAAAATAAAGAAATTTTGCTCATATAAACTTGGCTTTTAATTTGGGATTTTACTAATAGCCACTTTCTGTGACCTTTATGTTGATGAATTCTTTATCTCATTTTTTATTATATCAGTGCTTGTCTTGTTTCCCCTTTATTATTTTCTTTCATAAATTATGCTCTGCTTGCTTTTGAGCAATAACTTAAATTATAATATAATGGGCGCAAATATATGTATTTTAATTTGAATAGAATATAGTTTTTTAATATATTTTTATTGCTAAGGCAAACGATGACGAGATTTATTCACTAATGTTAAACGAGCGGGCGCTTGAAATCTGTTAAGATTTTGCATGTTTGTTACAACGTTGCTTCTGTTTATGGCAACAAGTTCTTCAAAGCAGTATGTGTGTTTTTCTTTCTATAAGAAGAATCGGATGGCAACTATTGATTATCAAGCATTTTTCTAGAAAAAAAGTTTGTGCATATACTTTATAATCATCAGGAGCAAGTGTTTATTTAAGAGTAGCATAGACTGGAGTAAAATGAAAAACGGAAAATTATAGAGGAATTGGATCTGTGCTAGAGTAAATTGGAGCAAGATAGAAAAGATTTCATCTAAAATGTTTATCTTTGCAACTCAATAACAAATAAGTACTTACACGCTATGAATATAGAAGAAAAACTTACCGCGTCCATTATCAGCGCTATCAAAATGCTGTACGGACAGGAAGTACCAGTAAAAATGGTACAGCTCCAGAAGACAAAGAAAGAGTTTGAAGGACACCTCACATTGGTTGTTTTCCCTTTCTTGAAAATGTCTAAGAAAGGCCCTGAACAGACTGCACAGGAAATCGGCGGATATTTGCACCAGAATGCTCCTGAGCTGATATCTGCTTATAATGCGGTAAAAGGATTCTTGAACTTGACTATTGCTTCGGATTGTTGGATTGAACTGTTGAATTCTATTCAGGCTCAACCGGAATATGGCATAGAGAAAGCTACTGAAAACTCTCCGTTGGTGATGATTGAGTATTCTTCGCCGAATACGAACAAGCCTTTACACTTGGGGCACGTCCGTAATAACCTGCTGGGTAATGCATTGGCAAATGTGATGGCGGCAAATGGCAATAAGGTGGTGAAAACCAATATTGTAAACGACCGCGGAATCCATATCTGCAAGTCTATGCTGGCTTGGTTGAAATATGGTAATGGTGAGACTCCCGAATCGTCAGGCAAGAAGGGTGACCACCTGATTGGCGATTATTATGTAGCTTTTGATAAGCACTACAAAGCGGAAGTAAAAGAGCTGATGGCCCAATATCAGGCAGAAGGAATGAATGAGGAAGAAGCTAAAGCAAAGGCTGAGGCTAACTCGCCTTTGATGCAGGAGGCTCGCGAAATGCTGCGTAAGTGGGAGGCTAACGACCCCGAAATCCGTGCGCTTTGGAAAAAGATGAACGATTGGGTGTATGCCGGTTTTGATGAAACCTATAAGATGATGGGAGTTGGTTTTGATAAGATTTACTATGAATCGAATACCTATCTGGAAGGGAAGGATAAAGTGATGGAAGGGCTTGAAAAGGGATTCTTCTATCGTAAGGAGGATAATTCGGTATGGGCCGACCTCACCGCGGAAGGATTGGACCATAAGCTGTTGCTTCGTGGAGACGGTACTTCGGTTTATATGACTCAGGATATAGGTACTGCCAAACTCCGTTTTCAGGACTATCCCATCGATAAGATGATATATGTAGTAGGAAATGAGCAGAATTATCATTTTCAGGTATTGTCCATCTTGCTTGATAAGTTGGGTTTTGAATGGGGTAAAGGATTGGTTCACTTCTCATACGGTATGGTAGAGTTGCCGGAAGGTAAGATGAAGAGTCGTGAAGGAACTGTGGTGGATGCCGACGACTTGATGGAAGGCATGATTGAGACAGCAAAAGAAACTTCAGCCGAATTGGGTAAATTGGACGGATTGTCTAAAGAAGAAGCCGATGATATTGCCCGCATTGTAGGTTTGGGTGCTTTGAAGTATTTTATCCTGAAAGTGGATGCACGTAAGAACATGACGTTTAATCCGAAGGAATCCATTGATTTCAATGGTAATACAGGACCTTTCATCCAATATACTTATGCCCGTATCCAGTCGGTGTTGCGTAAAGCAGCCGAATCAGGCATCGCTGTTCCCGAAGTGATTCCGGCAGGATTGCAGTTGAGTGCAAAAGAAGAAGGCTTGATTCAGATGTTGGCTGACTTTAAGACGGTTGTAAAGCAAGCGGGTACGGATTATAATCCATCTATTATTGCCAACTATACATACGATTTGGTGAAGGAATATAATCAGTTCTACCATGATTTCAGCATCTTGCGTGAAGAAGACGAAGCGCTTAAGATTTTCCGTCTGGCATTGAGTGCCAATGTGGGCAAGATTGTGAAGACTGCAATGGGACTGTTGGGTATTGAAGTGCCGGAGCGCATGTAATGTAAGCAATCCGTACGCAGGGTGTAATCTCAATGCAGATGGCAAAAAAACAGAAATATTATGTAGTATGGAAAGGAGTCAGTCCGGGAGTATATCACTCTTGGACTGATTGCCAATTACAGATTAAGGGTTATGAAGGTGCACTCTACAAATCCTTTGACACCCGGGATGAAGCAGAACAGGCGTTTGCTTCCTCTGCTTTCCATTATGTGGGAAAGAATGCGGTGAAGAAAGAAGAAGCCCCCCGGCAACTTCCCGAGAATTTTGATATGAACTGCCTGGCAGTCGATGCCGCTTGTAGCGGAAACCCCGGCCCTATGGAGTATCGCGGTGTTTATCTTCTTACCGGGCAGGAAATTTTTCATTTCGGCCCTGTATATGGAACTAATAATATCGGTGAGTTTCTCGCCATAGTGCATGCATTGGCATTGATGAAACAAAAAAAAATCAATATGCCTGTTTACTCAGATAGCCGGAATGCCCTGAGCTGGGTAAAGCAGAAGAAATGCAAGACCAAGCTCGAACGTACTCCAAGGACAGAAGAACTCTTTCGGATGATAGAGCGAGCTGAGAACTGGTTGAGAGATAATGCTTATACCACTCCCTTATTAAAATGGGAGACCGACCGTTGGGGAGAGGTCCCCGCAGACTTCGGACGGAAATAAAGATATCTATAATAAATGAAAGATATGAAGAAACGGATTGCCTATATCAGCCTGTACTTCTTTACAGTCTTACTGATATTTATTTTGCAGAAGCCATTGTTTATGCTTTATAATGGTGCTATTGAGAAAGGATTTGGCTTTACTGATTTTCTGCACGTGATGATTCACGGAGCCGGTCTTGATGCAGCCATGACCGGTTATCTGACGGCATTTCCTTTTCTTCTTATATTGATTAGCATTTGGTTTCAACGGTTCCCATTGAAGAAAATCCTCTGGGGATATTATGTGCTCATTGCCACCCTTGTCTCTGTCATATTTGTGGTAGACATGGGGCTTTATCCTTTTTGGGGATTTAAGTTGGATGCCTCTATTTTCCTTTATATTGATTCTCCCAAAGAAGCTTTGGCAAGTGTGTCGCCGGGATTCATTCTTCTGCGGGTATTGGCGATATTAGTGCTTATCATATTGAATACGTGGATATTGCTGAAAATAACTCCTTCGGTTTTGACGCTTGTCCGAACAAGGCTGGCAGGGACAGGAATTATGCTGCTGATAGGCGGAGTACTGTTTATCATTATCCGGGGTGGAGTTACCGAGTCGACTTCCAACGTCGGTCAGGTGTATTTCAGTAGTGAGCAGTTTTTGAATCATTCGGCAGTCAATCCTGATTTCAGTTTGCTCTCCTCCATGGGGAAATCGCAAGACTTTGCATCTGAATTTAATTTCTTCGAGGAAGGAAAACGCGCCGAACTGTTTGACGGACTTTACCCCTCGACAGACGGTGACAGCATCATGGAGGTATTGAATACGAAGCGTCCCAATATTCTTGTCATTTTGATGGAGAGTTACGGAGCTACTTTTATCGAACCTCTTGGCGGTCTTCCTGATGTAGCTCCTCATTTCAATCGCTTGACAGAAGAAGGTGTTTTCTTCACAAACTGTTATGCCAACAGTTTCCGGACCGACCGTGGTACCGTCTGTACCTTCAGTGGATATTTGGGACTCCCGACGGCCTCGGTCATGAAAATCCCGGCAAAGAGCCGCACTTTGCCTTCCATTGCAGAGGAATTGGTGAAAGCAGGGTATAAGACCGATTTTCTTTATGGAGGAGATATCAACTTTACCAATATGAAGAGCTATTTGTTGAGTAAGGGGTATCAGCGTCTTACTGCCGACAAAGATTTCTCTTTAGCCGAACAGACCAGCAATGCATGGGGAGTAAATGATGATATTACATTTGAGCATCTGTACAATCAATTGAAAGATAGAAAAGAAACTCCGTGGCACACGGCTTTCCTTACCCTGAGCAGTCACGAACCATTTGAAGTTCCTTACCATCGCTTGGACGAACAGATTCCCAATGCCTTTGCCTTTACAGATGATTGCTTGGGCAAATTTATAGAGAAACTGAAACAGACTCCAGTATGGAAGGATTTGCTGGTTATCTGTTTGCCCGATCATGGCTTTTATTATCCCCGCGAAGGGTTGAATACTTCCCCCCGATTCTATCACATACCTATGCTATGGCTGGGCGGGGCGGTGAAGCAGCCGATGAAAATAGACAAGATTATGAATCAGGCTGATTTAGCTGCTACTTTATTGGGGCAACTGGAGTTGGATCATTCTTCTTTCAACTTCAGCCGCAATGTGTTGGGCAGTGATTATACCTATCCTTTTGCTTTTTATAGTTTCAACAACGGCTTTGCTTTCCGTGACAGTACGGGAGTGACGGTTGTTGATAATAATTCGGGAAATATATTGCTGGATGAACCAGCCGGAACAAATGACCGTATAGACAAAGGTAAAGCAATTCTTCAAAGTGTATACGACGATTTGGGAAGACGATAAACGGTTTATTATCCTTTCTCCTCCTTCTCCAGAGTGCCGGTACCCATGTGTAGGACATGAGGCCCCGGCAGCTTTTTTAATGTAATTGTTTGATTCCGAATGGTGTCTCCGTGATACCTGTTTTACGTGTATTACGACGGATATTGATATTCTTCTCTATCGACTCTTTTGTCTTGTAAGGACGTTTATGATCCAAATGAAGCACAATGGCAGAATAGCGTATTTGCTTGGATTTGATTCCCAAGTTGAACATCCGTTCTCCGAACTCCCTGTCCTGTCCGCCATAATGCATCTCTTCATTAAATCCGTTGACAGTGAGTATATCCTCACGCCATCCGGAAGCATTGCAACCGTTCCATGTGGCTTTGGTCGGGGTGATAGCGTTCATAAAACGTGTAAAAGCTTTGTTCTTAATTAGCTTGGTACATTTGAAACTGCATTTCATGCGCTGTTCTTTCAGCCAGGAAAGAGAAAAGGCATTCTCACTTTCTATATCGTTATAAGTAAGCTGCCTGCTGATATCCATCGGCAGCTTGAAGTAGCCTCCCGACAGGAAATATCCCTTTTCGGCGTATGCATTATGAGTAGCTATAAAGTCTTTACGCGGTATGCAGTCCTGATCTGTAAATATCAGATAATCAGATTCAGAAGCCAGAATAGCACTGTTTAGGATTCGTGATTTCTGGAATCCGTTATCTTCATGCCACACATGCTTGATGGGCAGTTTGTCCTTAAAGCTTTCTATCAGTTGGCGGGTGTCTTCTTTAGAACCATCATCGGCAATGACTATTTCATCTGCTGGATGTGTTTGAAAAAGATAACCCCAGAGGACTTTTTCAAGCCATGCCGGGTTATTGTAAGTAGAGATAATTACTCCGATACTGTAGGCAGAAGTTTGCTTCATAATTCATAGTTATGATATAATGTGGACAAAGATAGATTATTTCTTTGAAAAGAATAAAGGGTTCTACTTATTTTTACTACTTTTGTTGCATGTAAGTCAATATGAGAAAACTAACAAACTAGAAAAAGATATAATGAAAACTATTCTTTTTAATAAGGTATGGCTGACCGGTAACGAGAAAAGTTATATAACTCAGGCATTATCAGAAGGAAAAACATGTGGTAATGGTAACTTTACCCATAAATGTCAGTCCTTCTTTGAGGAAAAGCTTGGAAGTTGTAAATGTTTACTGACAACCTCCTGTACGGACGCACTTGAAATGTGTGCTATGTTGGCCGGCATCCAGCCCGGCGATGAAGTTATCGTACCCTCTTATACTTTCGTTTCTACAGCCCTTGCTTTCGTAAGGCAGGGAGCCAAGATTGTTTTTGCCGACAGCCGTACTGACAACCCCTGTATCGACGAGCAAAAGCTGGAATCCCTGATTACTCCCCGTACCCGTGCCATTGTTCCTGTGCACTATGCCGGAATAGCTTGCGATATGGATGTGATTTTGCAAGTGGCCGAACGCCATAATCTGCTGGTGATAGAAGATGCGGCACAGGCAATAGACAGTTTTTATAAAGGGCGTCCTTTGGGCAGTATAGGCCATCTGGCTGCTTTCTCATTTCATGAAACAAAAAATATCCAGTGCGGCGAAGGCGGCCTATTGGCCATTAATGACCCCCGCTTTGTGAAACGTTCCGAAATTCTTTGGGAGAAAGGAACGAACCGTGCCGAGTTTTTCAGGGGAGAAATCAATAAATACGGTTGGGTGGATACTGGTTCTTCTTTTCTTCCGGCCGAGTATGTAGCGGCTTTCTTGTGGGCACAATTGGAAGCATTGGACTCCATTCAGCAGAAGCGGAAAGAGATTTGGAACCTGTATTATCAGAATCTGCAAGGCATTTCGCACCTATCGTTGCCTGTGTTGCCGGATTATGCGACCAATAACGCCCATGCCTTTTATGCCGTATGTGCCACCCCCGAAGAAAGGACGGCATTAATCGGTTATCTGAAGGCTCATGGTATCTATTCTGTATTTCATTATTTGAGTCTGCATAAAAGTGATTTTGTGAAGAACCGGAAGTGGGAGGTGGAAGAATTGCCGCAGGCAGATAAATATACAGACTGTTTGGTGCGTTTCCCGTTGTTTTACGCCTTGGAGCCCGATGAGGTGAAATATATCTGTGAACAGATCCGGTCTTTTTATACATCAGAGAGATGAAGCTTCATTTGGTGAATGATGAGAAGATTATCAATCGTACGATTGATGCCTTCGAAGAAGTGTTTCCGGGAGAGAATCTGTTTGTGGTCACCAACCGCACTTCTTCCTTCCGATGGGTGAGAAAGGAACCGAATGTACTTTCGAGGACAGAATTCTTTGCCCGCAAAGATGAGTTTTCGTTCTCTGAGGTCTATATTCATTTGCTCAATAAGCGTAAGATGGATGTTCTTGATAAGCTGGATTTGCAGGGAACTGTCGTCTATTGGATTATATGGGGAATGGACTTGTATAATAAGCTATTGGTTCCCAAAGGCTTTCGTATGATTGACCCCACCACTTCCTATTATAAGAGAAAATACCGGCAGAGTTTGTTATGGCGTCCGTTTGACAGATGGAAACAGCAATGGAATGCCCGAAGGACTATACGTTTTATCAAGCAGAAAGTAGATTACATCGTCACTGATACGACCGAAAACGATTATCAGTATTTGATGCGTTATTACCCTGAGTTGAAAGCAAAGCCTTGGAAGGATTTCTTTTACTATCCTTTGGACATTATTCTGGGCAAAGAGTTGATGAATAGCGAAGTCCGTGGTAACAGCATCATGATTGGGAACTCTGCTTCCGGCAGTAACAACCACGAATATGTAATGCGTATCCTGTCTAAGCTGGACATCGGTTCGAGGCGTGTCATTGTTCCATTGAGCTATTCGGGCAAGAAAGGATATGTGGATCATGTCCTTCAATCAGGCAAGTTGCTTTTGGGCGGAAATTTTTCGCCATTACTGGATTTTATGCCGTTGGATGAATACAATCGTCTCCAGTCGGATGTCAGTGTTGCCTTGTTCGGAAATTGGAGGCAGGAAGCTATCGGAAATATTATTGTAGCACTTTATCTGGGAGCCAAAGTATTCCTTTCTCATGTAAACCCAGTTTATGAATGGGCCCGGTCTCACGGGCTGACGGTTTATGAACTGGAAAAACTGTCACAAAAGGAGCTGGATACACCCTTGGACAGTGAAATGAAGTTGAAAAACAGACAGATACTTTTGTCGCTTTATACCAAGGAGAGAATGTATCGGCTAATTAAAGAGTTGTCCGTCTGATTGTTATTCTATCTTATTTTCTGTGCAGACTATTGAGAAGTCTCTGTATTTTTACTTAATTTTGTACCCATCTCAACTTGGAACTTGATTTAGAGCATGAAAGATAAATTGCTAAGCAAGCAAGGATGGGTGATACTGGTGATATGTATCATCTCCTTTTTCATTAACAACCGGGTCGTTGTGCCGGATATCATGGAAGCGCGGAACATGGTGACTGCCCGTGAAATGGTACATGATGGCAATTGGCTGGTGCCGACTATGAACGGAGACTTGCGTTTGGAAAAGCCTCCTTTACCGACATGGTTGACAGCAGTGGCGGAGATGATTTCTCCCGATAATCTGGCTCTTCAGCGTGCGATGGCAGGTCTTGCAGCCATTTTGTTGGTTGTCTTCTTCTATCTCACGGCTGTGCAAGTGATGCGCAACAAGCGTTATGCCTTTATTTCCACCATTCTGCTCTGCACCTGTTACAACATTATTTTGATGGGGCGTACGGCTTCGTGGGACATTTATTGCCATGCATTTATGATGGGGGCGATTTATTTCCTCATCAGGGCATTTGCGGCCAAGTTCTGTTCTTGGAAAGACTTTACTTGGGCAGGCATATTTATGGGACTGTCGTTTATGAGTAAAGGCCCTGTTTCCTTTTATGCCTTGCTGTTGCCGTTCCTCATTTCTTATTGTTATATCTACCGGCCGTCGATGAAAGGGAAGTGGAAAGCCCTTGCGGTGATGATTGCCGTTTGTCTGGTCGTTGGTTGCTGGTGGTATATTTTTATTTATCTGTTTCATGGCGACGCCATGTCATACGTGGCAGATAAAGAGTCGGCAGCCTGGGTGAACCGGAATGTCCGTCCGTGGTATTATTATTGGAGCTTTTTTCTCGAGACCGGAGTATGGGCGATATTATTGCTTTCCTCCCTGTTCCTTCCGTTATGGTCTAAGGAAGACAGAAAACGAAAAGAATATCTTTTCCCTTTGATATGGATGCTCTCTACTGTTGTTTTACTGTCGTTGTTGCCGGAAAAGAAAAACAGGTATTTATTGCCGGTGTTGATGTCGGCTGCTTACACGATGGGCTATCTGGTCATGGTTTGGGCAGACCGGTTGCGCTCCCCGCAAGCATCGAGAGCCGATAAAACGGTGTATCGTGTCAATGCGTGGCTGGTGGCAGTGGTGGTGGCAGTTTTGCCGATGGCCGGATATTGGTTTGTCTATCGTCCCGGTTATGTTTCTTTGTTGACACTGGCCTTACTCTCTGTCCTGATTTGGGGGATAGCTGCCTGCCTTGTCCGTTCGGCAGTAAGATTGCAGCCGCTTAAACTGGTGGGTGGAGTCCTGATACTGTTTTTGTCGGCAGAATGTTTCATGCTTCCCTTGCTGGAAGATGTCATCAACAATCCGGAGATGAAGAGTGTTTCTCAGACGCGGGAGTTGGAGGAACTGAAGGATGTTCCCTTCTACTATAATCAAAAGGACGAGTTGAGAATAGAGCTCGTTTATGCTGCCGGACGGAAGATTCGTCCGTTGGATATGTCACATGCAGATTCGATTAAATCAGTTTTACCTTGTGCCATCCTGACTCACGGCAGAGCAGGAGAAGAGTTGCCGGCAAAACTTCTGAGAAGTATAGATACAACATATATTGGACAATATGATGATAATCGCTGGGCAAAAAGCAGTAGCCGCTACAACGATAAGTTTGTTTATCATATAACTTTATTGAAGAAAAAATGAACAAGACAGCAAATTACTCATTGACTATTGTTATTCCCGTTTATAATGAGGAAGACAATATAAAACGTTTGCAGGAAGTGGTTGGTGCTTATCTGCCGGTATGTTCCGTGCCCGCATGCGCACTTTTTGTGAATGACGGCTCAAAGGACAGAAGCTTGGCACTCATTCAGGAAGCGTGCAAGGACACTCCGCATTTTTATTATATCAGTCTGAAACAGAACAGAGGCCTGTCTGCCGCTATGAAAGCAGGTATCGATACGGCCGAATCAAAGTATGTCGGTTATATGGATGCCGATATGCAGACAGATGTGCGTGATTTTGACTTGTTATTGAAGTATGCCCCTGAGTATCCTTTGGTGATGGGGATTCGTGCCCGGCGCAAGGACTCTGCGTTCAAGCGGATGCAGTCCAAGATAGCCAATTCCTTCCGTCGCATGATGACGCATGATGGAGCGACCGATACGGGCTGTCCGCTGAAAATCCTTCATACCGACTATGCAAAGCGTGTTCCGTTCTTTACTGGCATGCACCGTTTTCTTCCGGCATTGATACAGTTGCAGGACGGAGGCAAGTTTTACGAGATACCGGTGAGGCATTATCCGCGTCAGGCAGGTGTGTCGAAGTATCATCTGTGGAACCGACTGGTGTCACCGTTTAAGGATTGTTTTGCTTTCCGCTGGATGGCACATCGATATATCAACTACCAAGTGGGAGAGAACAACCTATGAATATGCTGATTCTCTGCGTCGGTTTGTTGGCTCAAGTTTGCTTTTCCGCCCGTATTCTGATACAATGGTTTCTTTCGGAAAAGAAACATGAAGTCATTTCGCCGACACTGTTTTGGGTGTTCAGCTTGGTAGGTTCCTATTTGATGTTTTATTATGGCTGGCTGCGCAATGATTTTTCCATCATCGTGGGGCAGTTCATCTCGTTCTATATCTATATAGGCAATTTGCGTTTGAAAGGTGTGTGGCGGCGCATCCCGCTCCTGTTCAGAATACTGCTGGCAGTCACTCCTTTATTGGCTGCTGTCGGTACATTGCAGGACAGTACCCATTTTGTCGAGAACTTTTTGAAGAATGAAGATATACCTGTGTGGCTGATTGTGTTTGGCACTGCGGGACAGTTTATTTTTACTTTCCGTTTCATCTATCAGTGGATTTACTCCAGCCGCAAACAGGTATCGGCATTGCCGCCTACTTTCTGGGTAATCAGTCTCGTAGGATCTTGTATTATAGTGATTTATGGCGTGCTGCGCCATGACCCCATCCTGATTTTGGGACAATCCTTTGGCTTTTTGTCCTATATCCGCAACTTGATGATTGGTCATAAAAGTCAGAAAATAAAAGAATAAGGTGATGAAAAAAATATTAGTGACAGGAGCAGCCGGCTTCATCGGCTCTTTTCTGGTGAAGGCATTGGCAGAGCAAGGCAATGAAGTGGTTGGCATTGATAACCTGAATGATTATTATGATGTCAATCTGAAGTATGGCCGTCTGAAAGAGTTATGTGGCATCCAGCGGGAGAATGTAGAAGAAGGCCGACTTACTGTCAGCACGTTATATTCCAACTATCGTTTTGTGAAAGGCGATATCACAGACCGTGATTTGCTGTCAATGCTGTTTGATACGGAACAGTTCGATATTGTATGCAACTTGGCGGCACAGGCGGGGGTGCGTTATTCCCTTGTCAATCCGTATGTCTATGCAGAAAGTAATCTGATGGGGTTTCTGAATATTCTGGAAGCCTGCCGCCATCACCGTATAGAGCATTTGGTGTATGCCAGTTCCAGCAGTGTGTATGGCATGAACGAGAAAGTGCCTTTCAGCGAAACCGATATGACCGATACTCCGGTCAGTCTGTATGCTGCCACCAAGAAGTCGAATGAACTGATGGCACATGCTTACAGCAGCCTTTATCATATTCTGGCTACCGGCCTCCGCTTCTTCACCGTCTATGGGCCGTGGGGCCGACCGGACATGGCGCCCTATCTCTTTATGAAATCCATCACGGAGGGAGAGCCCATCCGTGTGTTCAATCATGGAAAGATGCGCCGCGATTTCACTTATATCGATGACATTATTCAGGCAGTGGTACGCATCATCGGAAGTAAGCCTTACGAAGCGGAAGTTCCCTTCAGGGTTTATAATATCGGACATTCCCGTCCGGTAGAGCTGATGGACTTTATACACTGCATAGAGCATGCCACCGGCAAAGAGGCTGTTTGCCGATACGAAGAGATGCAACCGGGTGATGTGACTTGTACGTATGCAGACACCACCCGTCTGGAAGAAGATTTCCAATATGCTCCCAGCACGGAGATACAGGACGGCATACAACGTATGTATGAGTGGTTTAAGCACTTCCACTATCTCTTGTCCGTATAGAAAGGCATCAGGTAGTTTAAGAAACCCTCAGCCACTTCTCGGTTGGGGTAATCACGTCAGTACGCACGCTTTTACACGTACGTCCGCGTGGGGCTACACGTACGTCCGTGTAAGGCTACGCATACGTCCGCACAGGCCTATGCGTACGTACGTGAAAACATGTATCTCCCAAAAGACAAAGGCAGCAATGAAGAAAAGATATAGAATAATGGTGAATAATTGTTTTATATCGTTTCCTTTAATAACTTTGTAACATGAAGAGGCCTGGTTGAAAAACTAAAAAAATAATAAATGAATGAAGGTAAGTTTAGTGATTTCCACTTATAATTGGAAAGAAGCTCTGTGTCTGTGTTTATTAAGCGTGACACGACAGACTGTAGTACCCGCAGAAGTTATCATCGCTGATGATGGTTCGCGTCCGGATACAAAACTCTTGATTGAAGATTTTCAGCAGAATTTCCCTTGTCCTATCAAGCATATATGGCATGAAGATAAAGGATGGCGCAAGTGTATTATCATGAATAAGGCCTTTGCACTTTGCGAGGGTGACTATATAATAGAGATTGATGGAGACATCATCATGCATTCACATTTTATCGAAGACCATATTTCCGAAGCTGCTCCGGGATACTTCTTGGTAGGAAGCCGGGGCAAAATAAGTGAGCAGCTGTCTCGGCAACTACTTCAACAGCAGGATTATCACTTGTCTTTTTTCACTAAAGGTGTATGCCGGAAACTTAATGCATTGCACTTGCCGTGGCTTACACCCCTATTCTTTCTTTATAAACAGAATCAGAAGGAGCGGGGATGCAATATTTCATTTTGGAAGAAAGACCTTTTAAGTGTTAATGGTTATGATGAACGGTTTTTGGGGTATGGCTATGAAGATATTGACCTTCCGGCACGGTTGCGTCGTTTGGGCATCAAAAAGCGTTTTATAAAATTCAAAGCTATAGAATATCATATCCACCATAAAGCCGCTTCTACTAAAAAAGATATGACTGCCAATGAAAAGATATTCGAGGAAAACAACAAGAACGGAGTCATTAAGTGTCCTGAAGGCATCGGACAATATCTTTGATTGGCAACAGACGTGTAATACATTTTTAGGTGTATTACCGTCTGAATATTGCATATCTGACTGTAGCTATCGCGTGCTTGATAAAAAGTTCAATCTTTCTACCCGCTTTACGTTTCCTCCAGCTTCCAAAAATACGGTGCTCGGCAAATGTATCAGGGGTAGTGGGGTACTTGTGACGCGGGGTAACATAATGTGACGGATAAATAATCACATCCTCGGTCAGATGCTGCTCCTTGTCTTCGGGCAGATAGCCTCTCTTCCGGGCGGCATCATACATTGTGACAGGGGATATAATGGTATTATAAGTGCCGTCGGGATTTAAGAAAGGTCTTGAATTGTAATACTCAAAGACTTCCTTGCAGAATGTGTTCCCTTTTTCTCCCATGAAGAAGGCTGCTTGTAACTGTGTCCTTTCATTTTCCTGAAAGGTGACAAAGCCATGCTCCGGTATAAGATGGTCAAAGCGTTTTAAGATGAAAATATCGCTATCCATATAGATACCTCCTTCGCTGTATACAGCATAAAAACGGACTGCATCGGCAGCAAAAGCCCATTTCTTGGCTTCTAATGCTTCATTTATAAATTGGCAGCCTATGGCTTTGGCATCTTGATAAGTCCAATGTTTCACCTGAAAGTCCGGTAATATACGTTTCCATGTATCCAGGCAAACTTTTATTTCTACCGGAAAGGGATCATTGCTGAACCAGCATAAATGGATGATTTTAGGTATCATGAAGTATCTGTTTAATTAGTTATTCTTTTCTTTGAAAAATATTATAGACGCTCAATAGCTTCCTGTAAGGCTTTTCGTACAAAATGGCCTTGACTTAACTGCTCTCCTATCTTTGCCGTCCTTTTCTTCATTTCTGCATATTCTTCTTCACTTAATGTATTTAAAATCTTCTCCAGTTCTTCCAGAGAATCCACACATATTCCGATGCCGTTCTCGCGTACAAAATCTGCTAATGCAGCTTTATTCCAAATGATGACAGGCAGTTGGCATCGGATATACAAGGATGTTTTATGAGGATTGTTGTATTGCAGATATTCTCCAAAGTCTCCGGTGCAAGTAGAGACAGAAGTGCCGTCCCATACCAAGCCAAAATCTCCTTGGGCTGTGGCTATCAAATCATCAGATTTCACAAACCCCATGTAGTTGAAGTGCTCTTTACCTTTTGCCTGATTTATTTCGAAGCCGTTGCCATACAGATTAAGATTGAAAGAATGTACAAAAGTACCTACTTCGTAAAGAAATGCATTTTTACGGGGGCTCAACGCTCCGGCATATAATACGTTGTATGGTTTTTCTGTGTCCTGTTTGGGGGTAGCCGATGTCGCCGACAGATAATCGAAGATTCCCAAGATGCCAAGTTTAGCCTTGCATCCGTTGTCTTCCAGCCATTTTTTCATCTTTTCGTTATGTGCTATGATGTAGTCGGCATGGTTCAATCGGCTTATCTCTTGTTCTATCGTCAATGCTTTACGGCGGAAACTACCTAAGTCATGAATAATCACAATTACTTTAGCTCCTTTTTGATGAGCCATGTTGCAGACAAAGGAAAAATATTTCTTTAACGGGTATTGAAGTACCAGATAGTCACCTTTGTGCAGACAGAACGGAGCTTTCAATACTCCGGCTAAAGTGAAGAGAAATGAAAGCACTTTGTTTCTGTAAGTTGTCTGCTTGAGTCCTACATTTTTGAAAGACAGGTCTTTCATAATCTGTTCAATATCTGTCTTTGCCTTATTTCCGGCACTGGACAGTCCTTTGTAATTGCGTGACAGGTAGCAGTTCATCTATATTTATTCTTTCGTTTAATTCTCTGAAAGTTTATTAGAACAAAATTACAGAGATTTTTTGTATTTACGATGATTTCTTTAGAGAATATCATGCAAACACACTGAATTATTCTGATGACAGTAATTCATGGTATAAATCGATGTATGCCTTTATATGCTTTTCGTAACTGAAAGAGTATGCATGTTCTTTCATTTGGGCAATTCGTTCTTTTTGCTCGTAGAATAAGGGAAGATTTTTTCGGATACTTTCTGCCATTGCTTCCGGTTCCAGCTTCTCCCAAATAAACGCGAAGCCATTACAGATTTCCGGTAGGCAAGTATAATTGGATATAAATACAGCTTTTCCAAACTGCATGGCTTCGATAACCGGCAGTCCGAATCCCTCACCTCTGCTGGGAAACAGAAAGGCTTTGCAGTTACGGTACAGCCATATCTTTTCTGTTTGCTCTATCATGCCTGTTACAAAGACATTATTGACTGCTTTCTCTTTTATTTGTGTTCTTATTTCGTCTGCGTAATGAAAACTGTCTTTTCCACAAATATAGAGGTCATATTCGGGAAACGACTTCATAACATCTACCAACAGGTGGAAGTCCTTTTTGGTACGCATTTCCCCGATAGTAAAGAAAAAAGGACGTCCTGTCGCAAATGTCGGTTGTTTGCCTTCTTGTTGGTCTATCCTTTCTACTCCATTATAGATAACACGGATTTCTTTTCCATTCAAATTGGTATATTTCTTTATTTCATTCGCTACATAATGAGAAATAGTCGTGATGATTGTAGCTTTATCTATCTTTTGTTGTATCTTCTTCAAAAAGATTTGTTTTTTCCGGCCTTGATGTTCAAATAGGAAATTTAAATCATGTATGGTCAATATAAATTGAGGGCTCTTTCTATATAGCTTATTAAACTGATTCACGGAATGCCACAGATCTACTTTAGGAAGAGTAAAGGGAAGCCATCTATTGATTCTTCTATGTTTAATAGGTACGCATGTTACATTATTGCCATAAAAATCCTGGTATCCTTTGGGAAGTAAATAAATGAAATGTAAATCTTCTACGGATAAAGCAGCAAATAGCTTTGAGTAATTGATGGCTATCTGTCCGAATCCGCAATTTGGATGTTTTAAATAGGAAAGGTCTATGAGTACCTTCTTCCTTTCTGTCTTTCTCATAAGTTAAAGTTTTAGTTTTTAGTTTGTTTTCTCCACAAGGTAAGTGCTGCATTCACCGTATCGTCCATATCGGCATAAGCGTATTGAGCCAATCGTCCGCCGAATAAAACGTTGGGATGTTGTTGGGACAGCTTTTTATATTTTTGATATATTTCTGTATTTCGTCTGTCATTTACGGGATAATAAGGCTCTTTGCCCGGTTGGAAATCGTCCGGATATTCATAAGTGATAACGGTGGTGGGTTGTGTGCCGTATTCAAAATGCTTATGTTCAATAATGCGTGTGTAAGGAACCTCACGTTCGGTATAATTTACCACTGCATTTCCTTGAAAATCTTCTGTATCCAATCGTTGATGGTCGAAGCGTAGACTTCTATATTCCAAATGACCACAGCAGAAATCAAAATACTCGTCGATACATCCGGTGAAAAGTACTTTGTCTGCCAATGCATCCAGCTCTTTCCGGTGCTCGAAGTAGTTTGTGTTTAATCGCACGTCAATACCTTCCAGCAGCGCATCAATCAATACATTGTATCCGCCTTTGGGGATGCCTTGATAGGCATCATTGAAATAATTATTGTCATATACAAAGCGGAAGGGGATACGCCTGATGATGAATGCGGGTAATTCAGTGGCCGCCCTGCCCCATTGTTTCTCTGTGTAACCTTTTATCAGACAGCGATAAATGTCTTTGCCACACAGTTTTAATGCCTGTTCTTCCAGATTGGTCGGTTCGGTGATGTGAGCAAACTCACGGCGTTGCTCTTCTATTTTCTCCTTTGCTTCTGCCGGAGTCTTTACGCCCCATAACTGATAGAAGGTATTCATGTTGAAGGGAAGATTGTATAATTTACCTTCAAAATGAGCTAACGGAGAATTGGTGTATCGGTTGAACTCCACAAAGCTGTTCACATAATCCCACACTTCTTTATTGTCTGTATGGAAAATATGTGCGCCATATTTGTGTACATGTATTCCCTCTACGTCTTCACAGTATAAGTTACCACCGCGTTGGTCTCGTTTGTCTATGACAAGACAACGCTTGCCGGCACATCGGGCTTCGTGTGCAAATACTGCTCCGAATAATCCGGCACCTACTATTAAATAATCATACTCCTTCATTGTCATTTCTTCTCTTCTTGTTGTCTTCTTATCCACTCTTCTTTGGTGCGTTTCCAGCGTTTGTGGCTCCATAGCCAATATTGAGGTACTGCACTTATCATACGTTCCAGATTATGGATATACATATCTGTCAGTTGAAAATCGGGAACATCCTTGGCATTGTTGGCCAGTTGCTTGAACTCGCAATGGTAATATCCTCTTTTTATCCGTTTCACATCGGCATAATAAATCAAGGCGTCTACCTGTTTGCCTATCTTTTCCGTTCCGATGAATACCGGAGTTTCACGATGGAAGAACTCTGCCCAATGATGGATGCTGTTCCACTTCGGAGCCTGGTCGGAAATAAAACCGATAATTGTTTTCTGTTTGGCGCGTTTCAGTTCTATGATTCGGCGGAGCGTCTCCTTCATGGAGATACATTCGCCGCCAAACTGGTTGCGCAGGCGGAGAAAGAGCCGGTCGAAAGCTTTGTTGTATAGCGGGTGGTAGATTTGCCCGCACAATATATCTTCCGGCACCCAATAGGGCAGGGAGGCAATCCATTCCCAGTTACAATAATGCCCCAGATAGACAAAGCAGAAGTTTTTGTTCTCTTCTTCCAGCTTCTTCACAATCTCGTCAATACCTCCGAAGGTCATTCTTCGTTTTAATTGTTTTTTCGAGATAGAGAACAGCTTGATTGTCTCTATCATATAATCGCAAAAGAAGTGATAATATTGTTTCTCTATATGGATGAGCTCTTTTTCATCCTTATCGGGAAAGGAGCCGGTAAGATTTTGTCTGACCACTTTGCGCCGATAGCGAATGCAGTAATAGAGCGGATAGTAGAGGATATCGGAAAAAACATATAAGAGGCGTAATGGTAAAAGCGAAAGCATATACCAAAAGAAAAATACAATATAATATACTATCTTCATTGTCTGTTACTTTTTTATTCCGATTAATGCCTGGAGTCTGCGTTTTCTTCGTCGTTTGTGTTCGAACTGAAGAAGGAACTGAAATACTTCCAAAGCACATTCTCTTGGAGGCCATCCTCTCAAATTAGCATATTGCATCACCACATACCGCAGGAGGGCTTTGCTGTGTGTGAGACGTTTCAGATTCTCCAGACACTCCTTTCGGGTGAGGGAGGATTTAAACTTGGAACGGTTAGTATCAATTAAGGTGAAATGGTAATGGCTGTCTTTGTCTGTACAATAAAGTATATTGGTCAGATTCAAATCACCGTGTAACACTCCTTTTTCGTGCAACCGTACCATAAATGCAGCAAGCTCGTCGGCGGCATGCTTGTCGAACTGGCGTTGCCACAGCACTTTGGACAGGGGAGGGTAGTCGCACTGGGTAGAGATAAAATATCCGTCGAGAAACAATCCTCCTCTTTTCTTTTCAATATAAGCCACTTCGTGCGGGGTGTCAAAACCTCTCTGGCGCAATATGCCGGCAAAGAGGTAAGCCCGTTCCGTTTTACTTTTCTTGAAAAAGGTGTAGACAATCCGTTGAATGATATTGGGCTGCTTGTATCTTTTCACTACCAACCATTCGTCCTTCACCCGATACCGTCTGACTTCATTTCTACCTTCATACAACAGCTCCCCTTCTTGTGCAAAGTGTTGGGGTAGCTGCCTGATAAAATCGGCAGTCTGCATAAAATCGGGATGAATTACTATTTTCATAGAGCGTTGGTTTATTCTTTCTTTAATCGATAACCTGTTCAATACGGTGTACCACCATTTCGGGAGTGACTCCCTGCAGACAGGCATAGTCCTTGCGCCAACAGGGTTTGTTTCCGAAAATGGAACAGGGACGGCACGGTAAATCCACCTGTACGGCATTGTCGGGCAATTGTTTCCATCCCATAAATCCGGCGTATGGATGTGTGGCTCCCCAAATGGAGACCACCGGAATGTTTACCAATGATGCCAGATGCATATTGGCAGAGTCCATAGACAGCATAACGTCCAGATGGCTCATAAGTGCCAATTCCGAGTTCAGTGTCAGTTTGCCTGCCGTGGATATGACGTTGGGGTATTGACGTTCCCATTTAGCCAGTACTTCAATCTCTTTAGCTCCTCCTCCGAACAGCAGGATTTTCGTATTCTTGCGTTCAGATAGTAAACTGATGACCTGTTCTTGTTTGGATAAAGGATATATCTTGCCTACATGGGCTGCAAACGGGGCAATTCCAATCCATTTGTCTGTACCTTTGTCGCCCGTTAGCAGTTGCATGCACGAAATGCTTCCCTTGCCGTTGCCAAAAAGTGACCGGAAACTTAATTCTACCGGATAACCAATGTTTCGGAAGACTTCGGCATATCGTTGGAATGACGACTTCTGCCATTCCATCACTTTGTTCTTGACGCGTACCAGTTTCCTTTTTCCACTGCGTCCCTTGTCCAGATGCGCCACCTTCACGCCGGCCAGTCTGAATCTCAACCGCAGATATTTGCTGCGCAATACATCATGGAAATCCGCTACGGCATCGAAATGCTCTTTCTTCAAATCCTTGTACATCCATTCCAGTCCCATGATTCCTGCATGTTCTCCCTTTAAATCCATTCCGTGAAAAGTGATATTGGGAGGTAATCCGTTGAACAGGGGCGCAAGCGTATTGCGGCTCAGCACTGTAATTTGGTGCTGAGGATACTGAACGGCGAATGAGTAAATCACCGGAATGGTCATTGCCACATCGCCGATTGCTGAAAAACGAATTACCAGAATCTTAGCCATGAGGGAACCATTTATTTCTTTCCGTACAAAACAGGGTTCAATGCCGGATCGTTATACATCTTCATCTGCTTATATACTTTCATATACTTGCGGCCCGCTTCGATATCGGCTATCAATTGGTCGATGGCGGATGAGAGGTCTTTCTGCTGTTCAAGCAGGATATTCAGTTTCTTTTCACATTGTGCGTGATGTTCGGGAGACACATCAGTGCGCTCCACTTCCTGACGCATGTGATAGATTTTCAGTGCAAGAATAGAAAGGCGGTCGATGGCCCATGCAGGACTTTCGGTATTAATCGTTGCATCGGGCAGTATTGTTACATCTTTATATTTGTCAAGGAAATAGCTGTCAATCAGTTCCACCAAATCAGTACGGTCTTGATTGGACTTGTCGATACGGCGTTTCAGTGTCAATGCTTCCACCGGGTCAATCTGCGGGTCGCGGATAATGTCTTCAAAGTGCCATTGTACTGTGTCAATCCAGTTTTTCAGATAAAGATAATACTCGATGCTTTTCACTTCATAAGGATTGTTGATGGGAGTATCAACATTATCTGTCTTGTGATAGTCATTGATAGACTGCACAAAAATGGGCTTGCATAGTTCTGTAAAACTCATATCTTGTTCGTTTTAAAATTATTGGAAAGACAAATCTATGCAAACTTTTCTAATCAACCAATTATTATTCGGTAAAAGTGTCTACCTTTGTCCTAATCCTAGTTTTTTTAGAAGATGAAAGTAATTGTAGACAATAAAATCCCCTATATTAAAGAAGCTGTCGGGCAGATAGCCGATGAGGTGGTATATTTGCCGGGTGCTGCTTTTACGCCTCGGGATGTAAAAGATGCCGATGTTCTGATTGTCCGTACACGCACCCATTGTAACCGTGAATTGCTGGAGGGCAGTTCCGTGAAATTTATTGCAACGGCGACGATTGGTTTTGACCATATCGATGTGGATTATTGCCGTGAGGCAGGTATCGCATGGAGCAACTGTCCCGGCTGCAATGCCGGAGGAGTGGAGCAATATGTACATGCTTCGCTTCTGCTGCTCAAACGGTTACGCGGAAAGAAGCTGGAAAATATGTGTATGGGTATTGTGGGGGTAGGCCATGTGGGTAGCCGCATCCGGCGGATGGCTGAGACTTTGGGGATGAATGTGTTGCTGAACGACCCTCCCCGTGAGGACAGCGGTGAACAGGGTTTTGTCGATTTGCAGACTTTGATGCGCGAATGCGATATTATCACTTTCCATACTCCTTTATACCGCACCGGGGTGTATAAGACCTTTCATTTGGCGGATGCTTCTTTTTTTGCATCATTGCAGCGTCGTCCTGTGATTATAAATACATGTCGCGGAGAAGTCATCGACACTCCGGCACTGCTCAATGCTCTGAAAACGGGACAGGTCAGTGAGGCAATTATCGATACATGGGAGCACGAGCCTGATATAAATCTTGAACTGTTGCAAACCGTGTTTTTGGGAACACCTCACATAGCCGGTTATTCTGCCGACGGAAAGGCGAATGCCACTCGTATGGCACTGGAGGCCGTTTGTCGTTTTTTTCATATAGAGGCTTCATTTGAGATTGTTCCTCCTGCCATGCCGCCTATGACTTTGTCGTCTGATAAAGAGGAAGCTTTCTTACAGGTTTATAATCCGCAGCGGGATAGTGATTGGCTGAAGCAACGGCCTGAAGAGTTTGAACAGTTCAGAGGAAATTATCCGGTGAGAAGAGAGCTTTTATAGTTGTAAAAGGTTGAACATGAGAAGGAATTCTTTATCTTTGTGTGTTATCTGTTAAAACAATGAGTTATGGGCAACAAGTTATATCCTATTGGAATACAGAGTTTTGAGAAGCTGCGTAATGACGGCTATCTTTATATTGATAAAACAGCTTTGATTTATAAGTTGGTAAAAACAGGAAGTTATTATTTTCTCAGCCGTCCGCGCCGTTTCGGAAAGAGTCTTTTGATATCTACGTTGGAAGCTTATTTCCAGGGAAAGAAAGAACTGTTTGACGGCCTGGCCATAGCCGGTTTGGAGAAAGACTGGGTGCAATATCCTATTCTGCATATTGACCTTAATATCTCAAAATATGATTCGGCACAGGATTTGGATGATATTCTAAATGACTATCTCACTAATTGGGAAGCCCTTTACGGAGCGGCTCCGTCTGAAACTTCTTTGGCTCTGCGCTTTAAAGGAGTTGTGAAACGTGCTTGTGAAAAGACGGGACAGCGAGTGGCGATTCTTGTGGATGAATATGATAAACCGATGTTGCAAGCAATTGGAAATAAGGAACTTCAAGAAAAGTATCGGAATACGCTGAAGCCGTTTTATGGAGTACTGAAAACGATGGACAGTTGTATCAAGTTTGCTTTGTTGACAGGGGTAACGAAATTTGGAAAGGTCAGTGTCTTTAGTGATTTGAATAATTTGGATGATATATCCATGTGGAATGAGTTTATTGAGATATGCGGTGTCAGCGACAACGAAATACATGAATATCTGGAGGAAGAGCTTCATGTGTTTGCTGCTGCGAGGGGCATCTCTTACGATGAACTTTGTGATGAATTGAAACGGAATTATGACGGCTATCATTTTACACATAATTCTGTAGGCATGTATAATCCCTTCAGTCTGCTTAGTGCCTTCAAGAGGAGGGAATTTGGCAGTTATTGGTTTGAGACGGGAACACCTACCTATTTGGTGACTTTACTGAAAAAACATCATTATGACCTGGAACGGATGGCGCATGAAGAAACGGATGCGCAGGTGTTGAATAGCATTGATTCAGAATCGACCAATCCTATTCCGGTGATTTATCAAAGCGGATATTTGACTATTAAAGGGTATGACGAGCGTTTTGGCATTTACCGTTTAGGTTTTCCAAACCGTGAGGTGGAAGAAGGGTTTATTCGTTTTTTATTGCCTTTCTATGCCAATGTGAATAAAGTGGATTCTCCCTTTGAAATACAGAAGTTTGTCCATGAGGTAGAAGTTGGTGATTATGATTCTTTTTTCCGTCGTTTGCAGAGTTTCTTTGCAGATACTCCTTATGAGATGGTGCGTGAATTGGAACTTCATTATCAAAACGTTCTTTTTATTGTCTTCAAGCTGGTAGGCTTTTATGTGAAAGTGGAATATCACACTGCTAGGGGGCGTGTGGATTTAGTGTTACAGACAGATCGTTTTATTTATGTAATGGAGTTTAAACTGGATGGAACGGCAGAAGAAGCATTGCGACAAATCAATGAAAAGCGTTATGCACAACCTTTTGAACTTGACAGCCGTAAACTGTTTAAAATAGGAGTAAACTTCAGTGCGGAAACAAGAAATATAGAAAAGTGGATAGTGGAAGAGTAATTAAAAAATCCCCGACTTATCACAAGCCGAGGATTTCGATAGTTTTTTAAAGTTTTTCTATTATATAAGCTCCCTCATGCATGAGGGAGAACTTATTCTAGAGTGTGAATTGACTGTTGTTTCAATTACTTACGAGGAGCAACAGTCATCTTCAATGAGATGACAATTTCGTGTCCGTAAGAATCAACACAAGTTACAATCAATGTAGAAGGTACATTTTCCTTCGGATTAGAACCAAGATCAGTCTTGATTGCTGTAAACTTCAAATCAGTGCTTACCGAGAAGTAGTCTTCCTTTTGAGTTGCATCAGAAACTAATTTAGCACTCTTAACAACCAAACTTCCTTCGTAAGGAGCGCTCAACAGTTTAGAGAATGTTCCGTCAATAGCATTCTGACCAAAAATCATTTCATTGTAAGCTCCTGTTTCAATAGCATTTCCATCCTCATCTACAGGATTACCATAAGTCAGAGTCGTTGACAGAGGATCTTTCTTGTAACCAGAAGCAGGTTTGCTAGAATCTTTCAATTCATTATACTCGCCACCAAGTTGTGCTCTAGTTGCCCAATCCCAAGTGTGAATTTCTTTCTTGTAGAAGCAGCAATAAACCGTATTGAAATTAGTAGCTTCGATTTCTACAGGGATGAAGTTACCTTCAGCGTCTTTCTTAGAAGAAACCAATCCATAGTTGTAAGAAACTACGGTAGCGTGTGGTGTCTTGTTGTCAACGAACTCAGCCTTTACAGAGATAGAAGCATCACCGGTTACAGTTTGAGCTTCAAGCTTATTGTCGGCATCATACTGGGAATCTGACAATTTTACTTCATATTTAGCAGCTTCACCCTTACCGATATTGATGAAGTTTTTTACAGGCATTTCACCCAATGTAGCTTTTTCAGCAGTCCAGTTGTCGGCAATCATGTAGCAGTTATAAATACCGTTGATGACCTGCTTGTCTTTTAATGAGAAGCCTTCGGGCAATGTGTTCGGAACAGCTTTCGTCATTGATACATTCATGGTAGCTACCACGTGACCTGTTGCAGCTGTTAGAGTCAATTTACCACTGTAAGCTTTATCATCTTCGTAGCTTGTCCAGTCGCTGATAGTCGGCATAGTGTAAACTTTAACTACCTTGCTGAAATCTGCGGGGATACTAGTCAAATCAGCAGTGTTGAAGAGAACTTTGCCTTCTGCATCTACAAAGTATGCATCGAATATATGTGCGTTTTCACCAATCTTGTCTGTTGTCCAAGTAGCCTTGGCTGCGTTAACCTTAGTCAGGGTAACAGGTACCAATGCAGATTTTTCTGTTGTAACCTTGGCCGGATCTAAAGCGGTAATCTTAGTAGCTGTAGCATTCCAGTCTTTGCTTGCATCACCCAAGTTTACATAGAATGCTTTACCGTCCGGGTCAACCAAAGTACCATCATAGTTAACAGCGAATACACGGAAACCGATGATATCGTTGATAGCTGATTTGCTGTCAATCGTAATTTCTGTAGAAGTTCCTTCAACTACGGTGTTCAAACCTGTATAAGTATAGCTGTTCCATGCGTTCAATTCTGACGGAGCTGATTCAACAGCATTCTGCTTATCCAATACAACGTAGATGGCTCTGATATTTGTAGGAGCAACTACTTTATCGTCAGAAGAAGACAGCGCAATTTTTAAAGCTTGTCCTTGTACAGCGGGATATACATTCTGTGAAGAACGGTTATCGTCCTGTTTTGTGTTTTTATCATTACCTGCAACAGCAGCACCACCACCAGACCAAACTAATTCTTTATATGTAATGTTAGCAGTCGTTTCTTTCAAAGACTTACTGTTTTTATCGTAACGGTTGTTTACGTTCTTGATGTTTTCAGCGTCAACGAAATAGTTTAGTTTGTTGGCAGCTTTGAATTCTTCCCAACCTAAAGTCAAGTCGTAAGAAGAAGTTACATATCTTACGTCAGAAGTAGATAGTGTGTTGTTTACTTGGGCAGCAAACAAAATTTGTTTTGTGCCTTTCTCTGTTGTAGTGGCAGCAGCGAATGCTTTTCCGTCACCGTAGTTCTTCAGTTGAACAGTTACGTTCCACAAGCCACTTTCGTTAGCAGCGCGGCTCAACAGCACGTCAGACTTCTCAACTTTTACCACTTCCAGAATTTCATCCAAGTTTTCGCCTTGGCTGTTTACCAGCGAAATCATATCAGCAGTCAGAACAGCGTTGGTCGGAGATACGCGAACCAGGAATTGGCCCGGAGTCTGTACTTCATTCCCCTTTGTAAAGGTAATCTTTCCTGCAATGTCTTTGCTGAATTCGTTGTCTTTTTCGATAGCTGTACTTAATGTAATAGGATCGAATCCTGTTTCAGAATCAAGAGCAAATGATTTTACTAGTTCTACACTGGTAACCATGTCTGCGATTTTACCTACAAGACCTTCTACTTCCTTGATTAAATCTTGCATTTCTGTGCGGAAAGCAGTAATGTCTTCGTTTACAGCATCTTTCAGTTCTTTCTTCAATGCTTCTACATCGATAGTAGCTTTTTCCAACTTAGAGATACGTTCTTTCAATGCAGCAATTTCATCAGCATTGCCGGCAGCTTCGGCCTTTTTCAAAGCATCTGCGGCAGTTGATTTTGCAGCATCAATAGCTGTCTGCATCTGAGACAATTTAGCTTCCATATCTTCTTTGGTCGCTAGTTTGTCAATTTGTTCCTGTAAGTTATCGATGTCATCATCGTAGTCTTTACAAGACACAAATGTTCCTGTCGAGGTAACCATTAAGGCTCCGAACAGGATTGCACTTAAAAACTTTTTGTTCATAATAGAAAAACTTTAAATTTATAAATTTAAAAAACTAAAATTGGTTATACATATTCTATCGGTTCCGAGGGTACAGCCCTCTGTTCTTGTTTCATATATCTTTTTGGAGAGACACCCGCCACCTTCTTAAAGGAAGTGTAAAACGTACTTCGTGACAGGAATCCGCATCGTTGAGGCAGCTCCTCCAACGGACATCCTCCCGACCGGAGCAGTTCCTTGGCATATTCCACACGGTATGTGTTCACCAAATCTTTCAGGTGGCAACCGAAGTAGCGGTTCACCACATTGGACAGATAAGTCTGGTTCGTTTCAATCATATCGCTCAACTTATTCAGTGAGAGCTTCGGGTCAAGGAACACCTGGCGCACTTCCAAATAGTACAATACATATTTATATAGCTCACAATCGACTTTCCTTGCCTGCTCCACGTTACGGCCTGCAAACTTCTGCTCCCAGTAAAGATGGGCAGCCCGGAAGAGCAGATTCTTCTGCCTTTCGGAAGTAAAGGTGCGCTTGTCGCGATGTAGGAACAGGTAGTCCATTGTACTCTCTTTTTATCGTCTCTATTTCAGATAATTACACATTTTTCAAACCCTTAAAAAAGGGTTGCGTTCGGTGCATCTCTTAGTAAGAGATACACCGAACGCACATAACCGCTTTATTATTAATAGTTTAAGCCGATAAAAAAGTGTCCTATAACTTAAGACTAAAGATATTTTTGCACTTGCCTTGTGATTTTTCTTCTCAAAAAGTTTTAATTATCAAAACTTTGTGTAAATTTGCAGCGAAAAGTGTATCTCTTACTAAGAGATGCACTTTTTTTCTTCTTTCTCCTAAAATCTTATTCATCACGTTTTCAAGAGTTTAAGCAGTGTCAAGTCCCTGCTTTACTTCCAACTTGAAAATCCTAACAAATGTCAACGTATCTTAATGGAAAGACTCTGATGTTTTTAAAAAAGACCAAGGAGTTTCCGAAAAAGACTTAAGCGTTTTTCAAAAAGCTCAAGGTCTTTTTCCAAAGCATTTCTATCAATTGATAAAAAGAGGGGAAAGACAGAAAAATCACTCGTTTTAGTCGAATAAAATAGAATATGAGACCTCAAAAACTCTCGTGAGAACTTCTTCAAACAATGGGAACAGTTTCTTGAAACAATGGTAACAGTTTGTCCAGACAATGCCCATTGTTTAGGGGTGATGATACTGCTTTACTTTTCCGCCGCAAGCAAACGGAAATTAAGTGGTAGAAAACTTATTGCATACCTCCTTTCACACATAACAGCTGCCGGAACCGCCTGTTTATGGGGAATTAGTGTGAAAGAACCGTCACTTCCGCCCGTCGAATGTGAAACGCACCCCATGCATGTGAGTCTTAAGAATATTTTCTTTTTCCTGCTCAATATCCGGTTGAAAAACGACCTTTGTCTATCGGTTGTTTTAAACTCAAAAGGAGAATAGATTATGGAAGCGATAAAAGGATGTTGAAGCCTGGTTACGGAATCTGACACAATGACATATATATGTCTAGGCTTATGCGTACGTACGTGTGACCCGATGCGTATATACGTGCAGGCTGATGTCACCGTATGTGTTGACCGATGCGTGCATACGTGCACATTTAAAAATATACAGCTTGAAGCTCACGCTGAATGCTGCAAAAAGACCTTGAACTTTTCAAAAAAGACTTTGAGTTTTTCGAAAAAGACCGGGAAGTTTTTTAAAAACATCACCATCTTTTTAAAAAAGCCCGGCATCTTTTTCATGGAGGGGCAGATGGGAGTATCCCCTCATTAAGCCGGTTATTCCCTCTTCTCCGTTCATCCTTTCATTTTGATTCATACACACTGGTTATCAACCGGTTAAAGATGACAGCACATCCCCTCATCCTCCCTTCAGCCGCGCTTCCCAAGTCCCTTCACAACCTGCCTTCAGCAATTGTATGTCTACACATCTTTTTAGCCCACCGGTTTCTGTAGGGGCAGACCCGTGTGTCTGCCTGAGAACAGTTCACTTTAAGCCATTGGCGCTATTGGGCGGACACATGGGTCCGCCCCTACCGTAAAGCGTTATCGAAAAAGTTCAAAAACCGAAAGAAGAAATTCTACGAATGAAAGGAGGCTGAAAGGGCGGTGACGGGATATCCCTTCACTACCGGAACCCCCACCGGCAGGGCGTTTCAACGACTAATGAAAGGAGGAAGGAAGAGACCGGTTTTCCGTTTGTAGGGCGAGAAAATACAGTTGGTTTTGGTGGATTCAGTCATTGTATGACAAGACCTTTATGACAAAAGCCGAGAGCCGGCATTACATCCGATACTTGTCACTGACTACGCATTTTATCGGTACGCAGTAGCATAGAGGGCGAAAGGAACATTCAAGGTTTCTTCACCGCCTACCTGAGTATCAATGCCTATTACCTGACCATGCCCGAAGTGGAGCTGAACCACGGTTTCTGCGACATGTTCCTCATGCCGGACCTGCAGCGATATCCGGAAGTGGAGCACAGCTACATTCTGGAACTGAAATATCTCCCGAAAGACAGGTTCGAGGCACAGTCGGCGGAACAGTGGGATGCAGCCGTGCAGCAAATCCACCGTTATGCCGAAGGGGAGAAGGTGCGGCAGCTTTGCAGGGGAACCCGCCTGCATTGCATTGTGATGCAGTTCTGCGGATGGGAACTGGAAAGGATGGAAGAGGTATAGAAAGTAAGAATTAACCGGTAAAAAATAAATTTGCATATCAGCCGATATGCAATGCCAGCAATACTGTCAGTGGCAAATAATCCTTTAGGTCTTCTCTCAGTAATTTCAAGGCTTGCTGAATGCGGTAGTCTATTGTTTTGGGGGACACATTATAAATGGTGGCGATATCTTTATAGCTCATGCCTTTAAAACGATGCATAACAAATGCCGTCTGATAAGATTCGGGTAATGCAGCTATTGCCTTTTCGATTCTTTTGCTCAGTTCTTCTATCTGATAATAATTCACATCCTCCGTCGCTTCCTGATTTTTGGTATAGAAAAAGGTTTCTGCCCGGCTAGTGATTTCTTTCTTGGTTATAAGGTTTAATGCCCGGTGATAGGTCATTTTGAAAAGATACTGGTTGAGGGAGGATTCGATTATCAGTTCCGAACGTTTTTCCCATACCCAGAGCATGATTTCTTGAACAATCTCTTCCGCATCTTCCATTTCAATGAAACGGTGGGCATAAGCGCATAGCATCGGATAATATTTTCTGAACAGACTGTCGAACGCTTTCTGTTCCCCTTTTCGGAGGGAACTCAATAAAGCCATATCTTCTATATTTTTGTCTGTTTTCATCTTATTATTCCTCGTTAACTTGTTTGCAAAGATAAGTTTTTCGTTTATGTTTTTAATACTAAAATACTTTTTTTTAAAAAAATATCATTTTTTGTTTAGGAATCTTTCTTCGGAACTTGTCTTAATAGTAAATGAGCTCAAAGATGACAGATACGGATAATACATATAATAATAGCATAGAGGAACTGTTGCCTCGTTTCTGTGAAGGAATGACAACGGAAGCGGAAAGTCGGTTGGTGGAGGAATGGATAGCGCAGGATGAATCTCACCGTAAGATTGTGAATCAGATTCATGCGCTTTATTGGGCCGCCGATACGCTGCATGTGATGAAAAGTGTAGATATAGAAAAGGCATTAAGGAAGGTAAAAGGTAGGATGAACAAAAAAAGAATCTCTTGGTGGGAATGGACGCAACGAATAGCTGCAATGGTGTCCATCCCACTATTGATTGCTGTTTTGTGGATGTATCAGGATAAGGATGAGCAGCAGGAAGTGGCTCAAATGATTGAAATAAAGACAAATCCGGGAATGACTACTTCGGTCGTATTGCCTGATAATACTGTGGTTTATTTGAATTCTGAGTCTTCATTGCGTTATCCTTCCCGCTTTATAGGCGAAAGCCGTGAAGTGGAGTTAATTGGTGAGGCTTATTTTGATGTGACGAAAAATGAAGAGAAACGTTTTGTGATTTCTACTGTTCATCAGTCACAAATAGAAGTATACGGAACTAGTTTTAATGTGGAGGCGTATGCCGCCGACGGTCGGATTTCGACTACATTGGTGGAAGGAAGTGTTGGCTTTTTCTTTAAAGATAAAGTAGGAGAAGCCAAGATGGTAAAGCTGAAGCCTCATCATAAACTGGTGTACACTCCGGCATCGGGTGAGACGAAAATGTTTGCTACCTCTTGCGAATCGGAGATTGCCTGGAAAGATGGTAAGATAGTATTTAACAATACCTCTATGGAGGATATCCTTCGTATGTTGGGTAAACGCTATAATGTGGACTTTATTGTGAAGAATAATCGTATTAAGGAATATTCGTTTACAGGAACGTTCTCTACTCAGCGTTTGGAACGTATCTTGGAATATTTTAAAATCTCGTCCAAAATAAATTGGCGTTATTTGGACAGTGATAATATTTCTGATAAAAAACAGCGGATAGAGATGTATTAAATAAAACCTTATTAACCTTTTAAAAATATTATGAAACAAAAGAGAGCGCCTTAAAACAAAAAACATGCGGAAGATATTGGCGTATCTACCGCATGGAAAAATGAAAACTTTTTAAAGCTTGTTTGGCGACAAGCTAAGATAACATTTTTATTAACCTCAGTCTTTACAAAATTATGCAAAATCCTTTTAGCATCCAAGTATTCTGGATGATAAAGTCGTTATGGCTATCATTTAACAAAATCCCATTGTTTATGAGACTATGTGTTCTATTTCTCGCCTGCTCATTGAGCTTGACTCATGCAGCAGAAACGTATGCGCAAAAAACAAAAATCAGCATTGATGCTAGTAATCAAACAGTTGAAACAGTATTGAATCAGATCAAGGCAAAAACCGGTTTTGATTTCTTTTTCAATAATAAACATGTAGATTTGAATCGTCGTGTGTCTGTTTCGGCTAATCAAGGAAATGTGTTTGAAGTTCTGGAGAAGGTATTTGCTGGAACGAATGTGACTTATTCTGTTTTGGATAAGAAAATTATCCTCTCTACAGAAGGAACTAAAGCTGTTAAACAGACTTCTACTGTGGTAAGTGGTACAGTACTTGATGCAACCGGTGAACCTATTATCGGTGCCAGTGTAGTGGAAAAAGGAACAACAAACGGTACTGTAACTGATTTGGATGGTAAATTTATTTTAACCGTAAGCTCGGCTAAAGCAGAATTGGAAGTTTCTTATATCGGTTATAAGACACAGGTTTTGAAACCTCAGGCAGGCAAACAATTGGCTGTTACTATGAGCGAAGATACCGAAGTGCTGGATGAAGTTGTGGTAGTAGGCTACGGTGTGCAGAAGAAACGCGACCTGACCGGTGCCATTTCATCTGTAAAGATGAGCGATGAACCCGTCAGTACCTTCTCTACTGTCAGCCATGCATTGGCAGGTAAGGCCGCAGGTCTGCGTGTTACACAGAACAGTGCCCAGCCGGGAGCAGGTGCTACGTTTCAAATTCGTGGTGCTACCTCCATCAATGCCGGCAACAACCCATTAGTTATCATTGACGGATTCCCCATATCTTCTTCTACCAATCCGGGCAGTGGAAACCGCTATGATGCAGGTAGTCAAGACAATGTATTGGAATCTATCAACCCGAACGACATTGAAAGCATCGAAGTTCTAAAAGACGCTTCGGCTACAGCTATTTACGGTTCACGTGCCGGTCACGGTGTAATTATCATCACCACCAAGCGCGGGAAACAAAGCAGTCGTTTGGACGTAACTTATTCAGGTAACATGTCGGTACAAACCATCGCCAAGCACTATGACATATTGGACGGACCGCAGTATCGTACCTATCGCAACATGAAAGCCAAAGAACAATGGCTTAGCAAAAACGGACAAGGCATTTACGCAGACTACGTAACTCCTAATCCTAATCCGGCTCCTTTCGTTCCTCGCTATACTGACGCAGAAGTAGCCAATGCCATCACTACCGACTGGATGGACGAAGTAACACGTACTGGTATCCAGCAGTCACATAATGTGTCGTTGACCGGAGGTTCCGAAAAAATGCATTTCTTGACTTCTTTGAACTACTTCCAGCAAGACGGTATCGTGAAGAACAACGACTTGGAACGTCTGACAGGAAAATTTAATATGGATTATATCCTTTCTAAAGTTGTAAAAGTAGGCCTTTCTGTAAACTTAAGCCGTAACCAGTACAGCAATGTACCTTTGGGACAGAATAGCTACGAAAATGCAGGTATTCTGACTTCGGCTGCTACTTTTGACCCTTCTATCCCTGTGTATGATGAAAATGGTAAATTCTCAGTATTTACAGACCAGACACAGTTCCCTAATCCGGTATCCTTACTTGGCATTGAAGACAAGACTACTAAAGACCGCGTATTGGCTTCCGGTTATCTTCAAGCCGAACCTATCAAAAACTTGATTTTGAAAGCAACATTCGGGTTTGACCGCCGTTCGGCAAAACGTCAGCAATATGTGCCCAACACCACTTTGTACGGAGCACAGCAGGGAGGTAGTGCCAGCCAGTCACAAAACGATGCAGTAGACTATCTGTTGGACTTAACTGCCAATTATATAAAAACCATTGGAGATCATAGCATTACCGCTTTGATTGGTTACGAATACCAAAAATTCACCAGCGAAGGTTTCTATGTTTCAAACTATGACTTTGCAACTGACGGTTTCCTTTATAACAACATCGGTGCAGGTGCAGGTGTGAAAGATGGCGGTTCTAGCGCAGGTGTTAGCTCTTTGGGCTCTTATTTTGCACGTTTGAACTACTCCTACAAAGGCAAATACTTAGTAACTGGTAGTATCCGTATGGATGGTGCATCCAATTTCGACCCGGATCACCGTTGGGGTACTTTCGCTTCCGGTTCGTTGGCATGGCGTTTTAGCGATGAAGAGTTTATGAAAAATTTGACTTGGTTGTCAAATGGTAAATTGCGCGTAGGTTACGGACAAACCGGTAACTCCAATGTAGGTAACCGTACCATCGACTATTTCGGTGTAGGTCGTAAATGGGCATTCGGAAATGTCGGCTATATAGGTATGGCAGCCAACCAATTGGGAAACAAGAAACTGACTTGGGAAACAACCAGCGAATTCAACGTAGGTTTGGATTTAGGCTTCTTGAATAACCGCATCAACATGACCGTAGAATATTACAACCGTATCATCTCCGACTTGTTGGTAACCAACAAATCATTGCCGTCTTACAATGAATTGACTTCTATCGCTTCCAATATTGGTAAAACTCAAGGACAAGGTATCGAATTTACGTTAAATACACAAAACATTGTTACCAAAGACTTCAGTTGGTCTACCGACTTGACTCTTTACAAATACGAAGACCGTTGGAAAGAACGTGACCCGAACTGGAGACCTAGCGTCTATCAAAAAGAAGACGACTATATCCGTTCCATCTTCGTTTATAAGTCAGACGGACTATTGCAGGCTGGCGAAAAAGCACCCGCTTGGCAACCTTCTTTGCTTCCCGGACAGATTAAGATTCAAAATTTAAAAGATGAAGAAGGAAGTCCTAATGTATTAGGCGAAGAAGACGTTGTTTTATTAGGTTCGGAAGACCCGGCCCTCACATTTGGTTTGAACAATACATTGAAATATAAAAACTTCGACTTCAATGTCTATATGTATGGCGAAATAGGTCGCTGGAGAAGCGGAAGCTACTATGACAGATGGATTCCCGCATTGGAAGCTAACAGCATCAACCAATCTACATTGACATTGAACAGCTGGAGAGCAGACAATCAGAACACGAACGTACCAAGTATGTTGACCTCTAACTACAAGACAGGAGACTATTATCACGAAAAAGTATCTTTTTTACGTTGTCGTAACATCACCTTGGGATATACCGTGCCCTTGCACAAGAATAACATTGTACAAAACATCCGTGTATATGCAGACGTTAACAACCCGTTCGTTATCACCAACTGGAAAGGTCTTGACCCGGAAACAGACCAATCATTATCCAGTTATCCGAATGTAAGAAGCTTTAGTTTAGGATTAGAAGTACGTTTTTAATTTAAAGAAATAGAAATATGAAAAAGATATATCGTTCACTTATCATGTTACCTCTTTTTGCATCAGGAGCTTTGCAAAGTTGCCAGTTAGAATCGGAGGTGTATGACAAAATTAATTCATCCATGTATCCCACTACAGAACGTGATGCCAGAGACTTGGTGACCGACAGTGCTTACGGACCTTTTCAAAATGACGGATACTCTGGCTTATTCAACATTGCCACAGGTGCGGGACTGACAGCCGACATAGCTTCAGACTATGGTTTCTGCTCGTGGGGAGACATCTGCTGGTATAGTTTGGAAAAAGCTGATTTCACTAAAATTGAAACCCGAAATACCACTGCTACTTGGGGACGCTTGAATGGAATCAGCAAAATGACCCTCAACATCGACCGTATCCAAAATATTGATATGGACGAAACGAAAAAGGCGCAATACATTGCCGAACTTCGTTGTGGACGCGGCTTTTTGGGCTTCGTGGGCTACGATATGTACGGTCCTATCATTGTTGCCGATTTGGAAACCCTGAAAGACCCTATGGCAGAAAAGATTTTGCCTCGTTTGAGTGAAGAAGAAACCATCAAGTTCATCGAAACTGAGTTGCAGGAAGCTGCCAAAGTTTTACCGAAGAACTATAAGAAAGGAGATTCAGACTACGGACGCTTTACTGCCGGGCTGTGTCACACCATCTTGATGAAGCTCTATATGCAAACTCACCAATGGGACAAGGCGGTGGCCGAAGGTCGCGAACTGATGAAACCGGAATACGGTTACGCTTTGGTAACAGACAAAGGTAACGAAAGCTGCGCATATGCCAATATTTTTACTTTTGCCAATGAAAAGAATGCGGAAACCATTTGGGCTGTCAATTGTGAGGAAGGTTATCAATATCACTTGTGGTATCCACACGCCATTGTAGGTAACTTGGTAGATTCTCCGCAAGGTTCATTTGCAGGAGGTTGGGGAGGTTACAAAATGCTATGGGACTTTTTCAATACTTTTGAAGAAGGTGACCAACGTACCTCTGTCATCATATCGGAATACAGTGATGGAACCAATACTTATAATCAGGAAAACAAGGGAAGCAGCGCCAACTCATTGGCAGATGGCGTTATTCCTTTGAAATACAAAATTGAAGACAATGTAGGTGACCACTGTGTTACCGACTGGATTGTTTACCGTTATGCTGACGTATTGACTTTGATGTCGGAAGCCTTGGTACACAAAGACAATTCTGTAAGTGCAGAGGCAATCGACTTGCTGAACCAAGTACGTACTCGTGCCGGATTGCCCGCCTATACCGCTGCTGATTTCACCGGTGCTGAAGACTTCATTGACAAACTGTTGTGGGAACGCGCTCACGAATTGTGGTATGAAAGTGGACAACGCCGTCAAGACTTAATCCGTAACAATAAGTACGTAGAATTCATGTCCAACAAGTGTAAGGCAAACGGGTGGCCGGATGTCATATCACAAAAAGGGACTATTATGCACGTATTTCCATTGCCAGATTCTGCCATCAATGAAGGTCAGGGTCAGATTAAGCAAAATCCCGGATACTAGTAATTAAGATAAGAAGGCTGCTGGGAAAATTATTCCGGCAGCCTTTTTTTTAATATTGCACTAATATTTATACCTTTGACTCTCTAATCTAATATTTGCATTATTATGAAACAACGTTTGTTAGCTTTGGATGTGCTTCGTGGATTGACGATAGGAGGCATGATATTGGTGAACAGTCCCGGAACATGGAGTTATGTCTATCCCCCTTTATTACATTCTCCCTGGAATGGTTTGACAATGGCGGATGTCATTTATCCTTTGTTCATGTTTATGATGGGAATGTCCATGTATATCTCTCTGAAGAAATTCTCTTTTACTTTGCATAAAGCATTATTCCTGAAAATTATCCGTCGCACTTTTCTTATTTTTATTATCGGTACGTTTATTTACGGCACTGCTACTTTTCTGGGTACATTGCGCGAAGCGTCTCTGCAACCCGATTTTGTAGGCAGCCCTTGGAAGGCGGCTTTTGCATCGCTGGCTCATGTACGCATATTGGGTGTGTTGCAGCGTCTTGCTTTGTGCTATGGAATAGGCTCATTGCTGGTCACTACGATTCGTCATCGTTATATCCCTTATCTGGTGGCTGCCATTTTGATTGTATATTATGGAATTCTGTTGGCCGGTAACGGTTTTGTATACGGTCCGGAGAATATTCTTTCTCATGCGGATAAGTTTGTATTGGGGGTGTCGCACATGTATAATGACCGGGGAATAGACCCGGAGGGGGTGTTGAGTACGATTCCTTCCATTGCCCAAGTTCTGATAGGTTTCTGGTTTGGAAAAATCTGCATGGAGACTCCCGATATGAAGGACAAACTGAACCGTTTATTCCTTTATGGAGCTATGGGGCTGATAGCAGGCTTTCTGCTGCAGGATGTATGCCCTCTGAACAAAAAGGTGTGGTCGCCTACATTTGTGTTGGTTACTTGCGGCTTTTCTGTTCTTCTTTTGTCCATTTTGCTGTGGTATATCGATGTGACGAAGAAATATCAGAAGACTTGGGTTTTTGCCATATTTGGCGTAAATCCGTTGTTTTGCTATGTACTTAGTGAGATATTATATATATTAGCTGACAGTTTACCGCTGCAAGAACAGAATATGCACGACATTATATATGCCGGTTTATCCGGTTGGTTGGGCGATAATGCCTTTACTTCATTTGTCTATGCTTTTCTTTTTGTGGGAGTTGTATGGTTGGTCGGAGCGTATTTATATAGAAAGAAGATTTATATAAAAATCTGACGGAATTAATAAAGCATTCATTAATGGTTGGTTATTATGAATAAATTATTGTTATGTGCGCTAGCTTTGGGCATGTCTTCGGTGACATTTGCCGGGAATGGAAATGTATTCGATCCTCCTGTGATGGGATGGAGTTCATGGAATACTTATCGGGTGAATATCAATGAGGCTTTGATAAAGAAGCAGGCTGATGCTATGGTGCAGAAAGGCTTGAAAGAAGTTGGATATAACTATGTCAATGTAGATGACGGATTTTTCGGCTGGCGCGATGAGCACGGCATTATGCAGACTCATCCGGAACGTTTTCCGAACGGACTGAAAGGGGTGGCAGATCATATTCATTCTTTGGGGTTGAAAGCCGGTATCTATTCGGACGCCGGAAGTAATACTTGCGGTTCCATTTGGGATAAGGATGTCAATGGAGTAGGTTCGGGTCTGTATGGTCATGAGCATCAGGATGCCGATTTATATTTCAATGAATGGGGCTTTGATTTCATTAAGATAGATTATTGCGGTGCTTCTCAGGAATTGAGTCTGGATGAGGAAAAACGATATACGGAGATTCGCCGTGCTTTTGACAAAGTGGCAGGCAACCATGTTTCCATCAATGTGTGCCGATGGGCTTTCCCGGGTACATGGGCAAAGAATATCGGTTGTTCATGGCGTATCAGTGGTGATATCAGTCCAAGATGGAGTTCTGTGAAACATATCATTGATAAGAACTTGTATCTTTCTGCGTATGCAGGAGACGGTCATTATAATGATATGGATATGTTGGAGATTGGTCGCGGGCTGAAGCCGGAAGAAGAAGAGGTGCATTTCGGTATGTGGTGCATCATGAGTTCTCCGTTGCTGATAGGTTGTGATCTGACAACAATTCCAGAGGCTTCGCTGAAGCTTTTGAAAAATAAGGAACTGATTGCCTTGAATCAGGACCCGTTGGGACTACAGGCTTATGTGGTGCAGCATGAGAATAGGGGTTATGTATTGGTAAAAGACATAGAAAAAGAACGCGGTAAAGTGCGTGCGGTGGCTTTGTATAACCCTTCTGACAGCATTTGTGATTTTTCCGTTCCTATGAGCGTTTTGGAAATGGGAGGTAAAGTGAAGATGCGTGATTTGGTGAAGCAAAAAGATCTTCCCGCAGTTCAGGGAACATTGAATCGGCAATTGCCTGCACATAGTGTCCTGATTTTGCGTATGGAAGCGGAGCAACGTCTTGAACCTGTACGTTATGAGGCTGAATGGGCTTATCTGCCTTGTTTTAATGACTTGGGGCTTCGTCCGAAAACCATTTTGTATGCACCGATGAAAGAAGCATCCGGCGGTATGAAGGTTAGCTATCTGGGAGGTCGTGCCGAGAACTATGCCGAGTGGAATAAAGTATATAGCGAAAAGGGTGGAATGTATGAAATGAATATTCAGTATGTGCCTCATGCAGACCGCAAGCTGGAAATTAAAGTAAATACTGAAAAGAGTATCCTGCTGAGAGACCTTGCCGGAACCGATGGACAGCAACTTGCGTGTGTAACGGTACAGGTACGTTTGAAACCGGGAAATAATGTGGTCCGTATGGGAAGCCCTTATTGTTGGGCACCCGATATTGACTGCTTTACTCTGAAAAAGATAGAATAATAGGATTTATATTATGAAGAAAAGTTGTTTGATTATAGGAACCTTGCTATGGGGAATGAGCGCTTTTGCACAAACTACAATATGGAAACGCAGCGGTTGGGAATGTCGCATCTCGGATAAAGGGACATTGGAGCAGATTGTTTTTAAAGGTAGTCAGCGTAATGATACAGTGCCTTTTTTCCATGATAAGAGTAATGCGGGCCCCAGTTTTTATGCCAACATGGGCAATGGGAATATAAAAGCGGATTGGATACCGGATGGTTACCGTTCTTATCGCGCAACCATCGACGGTGTGGAGTGCCGCCTTACTTATAAAGAATGGAAAGGGCAGCCTGCCATGGAGGTTACATTGGAAAATAAGGGGAATGTTCCTTTCCAACCCGTAAAGGCAGGATTGAAATTGGGTATTGATACTTATATGGATAAGTATCCGGATTGGTTCGGTAAGTATTTTCCTACGCTGATGATGAATGAGAAAACTCATTTCTACGGTTATCTTCAGACTCCGTCGGGACATACGCTGGGGGTTGTTTCACCACAGCCTGTTGCATCGTGGAGTGTGGATTATAATTTGGGATATCAGGATCCGGCTCCTCATTGGTTTATGGGGCACCGTATCGAATCTCTGAATCTCGATTTGATGAATGCACTGCCTTTGCCTCAGCACTGTCCGCAGGATTTGTGGGTTTTGAAACAAGGAGAGCGTAAAACGTGGACGATTGCTTTTGTTGATATCAATACCCCGGGCGAATTTGAAGAAACGATTCATAAGGTGGCCGCTGTGCCTATGATTCGTATGCCTCAAACGGTTTATCAGCCTAAAGAAACTGCAATATTTGAGGTACTGGCTTCTGCTCCGACTGTTGAGGTGACAGACAGTAAAGGAGAACTCCAGAAAGTTACTGTGAAAAGCAAGTCGGGCAATGTGAAGGAAATATCTTGTACACTTCCTTCTGTGGGACTTTATACAGTGAAGGTTACGGACGGCGACAAGCAGTCGCAGGGAGTGCTGTCGGCTCATGCTTCTTGGGAATGGACAATGGAACATGCCCGGAAAGGCGCATTGAAATATCATCAGAAGGCAACTTCCCATATCGAGAGCTGGTATGGTTTCCATTCTTCTTTTATTGCAGCCAGGTATTTCCCGGAAAAGCAATTGGATGAGGCTTTGCGCAGTCGTTTTGATTATTTGTTCGGGCTGCTGCACGACCAGACAAAGATGGTGCCGTTATATCATGCTTCACGTATTCAGAATACATCGGGAACAATAGGATTGTTGGTTGATAAATATGAAGCCTATGGCGATGTAGAGGATTTGAAGAAGGCGTCTCGTTTGGCGGACTGGCTGATGAATACCTGGCAGCGTAAAGACGGAGCTTATGTAAACCATAATACGGTGTATACCAGCGTTATTTATGTAGCGAAAAGTATGTTGGAACTTACTTTGGTCGAACGTGAACTGGGCAAGACGGAGAGTATGTGGAAAGAGGCTGCCGACCGTCACTATGCTTCTGCCAAACGTGCCATCGACCAGTTGGTGGCCTCACAAGGTGATTTTGAGACTGAAGGTGAGTTGACTTTTGAGGATGGGATGATTTCCTGTTCGGCGCTTCAAATCGGTATGCTTGCATTGATGCAGCAGGATGAAAAGGAACGCAAACATTATACGGATGCCATGTTGCAGATATTGAACAGCCATGATTGCCTGACTCAGTTGCGTGTTCCCGATGCTCGACGTCGTGGGGGAACCATGCGCTATTGGGAGGCTCAATATGACGTGCAGATGCTGCCTAATATGTTCAACTCGCCTCACGGTTGGAGTGGCTGGCGTGCTTATGCCACCTACTATGCTTATTTGCTGACCGGTGAAGAGCGTTGGTTGAAAGAGACATTTAATGCCATGGGTGCTTTCTCTAATTTGATTGATTTCCGTTCCGGCGATTTACGTTGGGCTTTTGTGGTCGATCCGTATCTGAAAGTGAAGCAGGCTTGCAGTGCCGATACTCATGTGACGGAAGATTCATTGAGTTTTGGCAATCCGCATCCCGAATTATATGACACCCGTGAGTTTGTGATTGGTGAACAATATGTAAATATGATTAGTGACTGGCAGACAGTCAATACACAGGATAATGATGTGCACGAGCTCTTTAAATGTATCGGTGAGGCAATGTTGACCAATGCGTTTGTTGTAGAACAGCCCAATGGCGAGGTGATAGGCTATAATTGTCGGGTAACCCGTCAGGGAAACAGGCTGACTGTAAAAGCAAATGAAAAGCAGATAGTCAATCTCCACTGTAATTTGAGAAAAGCCTATACCGTATCATTCAACGGTAAAACTCAAGACCTGAAACAGTCATATTTGGGTTGGGCTTTTGGAAAGGACATTTATCTATAATTGATTCTATGATATGAAAAAACACTCTTTGCTATTATTGCTTCTGTCTTTTGTACAGGTGTTTCCGCTTTTTGGGGAAACACCTTACAAGGAGGAACGCCGGGTTATCTATTCCTCGGAAACGCCGGAAAATCCTTATCTCTTGCAACCCGGACATAGTCTGGAACAAGCTGTTTCATTTCCCCAACGTACGTATCCCACTCGCAAGTTTCTGCGTGTAACCGGTGGTATCAAGATGCCTGCTCCCTTTCAGGAACGTGGTGAAGAGATGTTCCGCCGAAGTGAGTTCTTTATTGATGATAATCTGGACTCTGTCGTTACTCGTAAAGATCGGTATTCTCTTTATTTCAAGGGAGAGAATGATGCTTTTGAGCGTTATGCCTACTTCCGTGTCATGGGAGAGGCGCTCAAACCGGGAAAACTGACTGTGCATATCCCGGTGGTCCGCCGTCAGCAGTTGACTGTGGACGCTAAGGGACGGTTTGGATTGGAACTGGAACTTTATTATAAGAAACCGGGACGGGCGGCGCAGGATATTTTTGATGCTCCCGACAGTGTGTTGTTTGTGCCTGTTCCTGTCGGTACGGGAAAGTATCAGGATGTCAGCCGTACTTTTACATTACCCGACCATGTGGCTTGTGCTTTACTGTGTGTGGGGGGAAGCGACTTCAGTGGCGAATGTTGGTTGGAAGCACCTCGTTTGGAGCAGAATGGCAAAACAGTGTGGCATGTTCCTTTTACAAAGTTTGCACAAAAAGCGGATCAAGTGAACTATTGGGTAGGTTGTAATTTGGCTACTCGCAGTTGGCCGCGTTGGAGATTGGAGTTCAACGGCAAGGAGGTATTCGAGGGTAATATCTTTGACCGTGCTTCCAATGTAGCTGATTTTTATATTCTGTTGCCCGAAGATTTGCAGAGAACAGGTCATTTTAAACTCTCTTTGTTGAAAGAGCCTCACCGGGCTGCTTTTCCTTATGAGGTGCGGACATTGGAGTTGATTGAAGAGACGGCCCGTGACTTTGAGATTATTTCAGTTCCTAAGTATGTATCCAAGTCTGCCTCTTTCGGTGTTTTGATTGAGACGAACCGTCCGGACGTGAAATTGCAGGTGAGGGGTGATGTTGCTTTGCAGCCTGTGGCACAAGATGTTCAGTTTAAAGAACCCGGACTGCACGTTGTAGAGTTCAGGGCGGATTCTTGTCTGGCCGGTGTGAAAATAGAGTTTAGTGACGGTAGCCGTAGCGAGGCTGCTGTGATAGAACAGATTGTGGAACGGGCTCCCGAGAATATATATATTTCTTCGGGAGATGAAATCTATATCGACAAGCAATATACTCCATACAGTTATTTCTTTAAATGGTATATATCACAACGCATAGGTAACTGGTATCAGTTCCGTCCTTCTTACCAATGGAGTGGATGCCGCATAACCAATCCGGAAACAATAGGATATTATACCCGTTTACTGAATCGTCTGAAGATACCTTATGCATGGCAGGTGGAAGGCAGAACCTTGGCAGGTAATCGCTTGAATCCGACAAATGAAGAACTTGCCTCACCTATGTTCCGTGGAAAACAAGCCCATGAGAATGATGGTGGTTACTATTATTGGCAACATTTCAAATATCAGGGACTGCATTCGGACATGGCTGCCCGCAATCGTCCCTGGGGTGGTATCTTTGCGAAGCATCGCCCTATTTACACAGACCATGGCACATTTATCCATTATGATACGGAGGGTGTGACCGATATGGCAGACGGAGCCCGGAAACTGGTATCCAACTTGCGTTACTCTAAAGGAGAAAGTGTGCGTCATACAGGCCCTTCTTCCTTATTCCGTTATTTTTATCAGGCAGGTTATGAATGGGCGGGAGCCGAACAGATGTATGGCCCTGAAGAGACGATACTTTCTGCTCTGCGTGGTGCATCTTTGGCATACAGCCGTCCGGTATATGGTTCGTTGCATGCAATGCAATGGGGAAGCGGCCCTTTCACTGACCCTAAACATTCGTTGCGTCTCTATCTTTCATTGGCTGCGGCCTATATGCACGGTTCGTCACACATGAACACGGAAGAGGCTCTGTGGACAGACGAATTTATGAACGACCGCTATTCTCCATCGGGTAAAGAACACATTGCGGCACAGCACCGCATGCTTGATTTTATTGAGACTCACAACCGTCGTGGAGAGTTTCATAGCAATATAGCTGTGATTCAGGGGCGGAATGATGCATGGAAATCTTTTGGACGCGGCAGCTTGTGGTCACAAGACGGCGAAAAGTGGAAGTTCAACAAGGCTTGCGAAAGCTTTGATTTGCTGAAAGTGTTTTATCCCAATCATATCATTGACGGATGCGGTCCCGAAGGATGGTTTACTTCTACGCCTTACGGACCGGTTGACTTGTTGCCGGTTGAGGCTCCGCAGGATGTGATGAACCGATATAAAGCGATGATTTTCTTGGGATGGAATACCTATGATAAGGGAGATTTTGAACGTATACGCGATTATGTCTTCAATGGAGGAACACTGATTCTGTCTGCTGCCCATATCAATGCCGGCTTGCAGCCGGATGAACAACCTGTCTTCCCGCAAGATGATGCCCCTGTTCGCGAGATGTTGGGAGAAGACTACCGAAACCTGACACAACAAACGGTATTGGGCTATGGCAAAGGAAAGGTGATTTATTTCCCGACACCTTTGTATCCGGCAGAAGAACCGTTGAAGGCGGACTATATAAAAGTCATGCAGGATGTTGCTGCGTCGACTGTTAAGCCCGAGGCAGAGAATGGCTGGATAGATGCTGCTCCGTCAGTAGGGTTTGCAGCATGGCAGGATGGCGGGCGCCGTACACTTTATGTATTGAATACAGATTGGCAGAGTGATAAGGAAATGCATCCTTATACTTTTGTCTATGGAAATGGCAAGTTCCGCCTGTCCATAGCCCGTTATCAACTCGGTACGATTCATTGTGCGGCTCAGCTGGCGGTAGCTCCGTCAAGCAATACCACCGATGTGCTTTCTATTGTGAAGGAAGCTGACGGATGGACGGTACGGGTTCAGACCACCGGCCCCGATACCGTTAAATTTATGTTTGCAAACAATGGTGTGGAAAAAGAAATCTCTTTCTCTTCTCCCGGTATACACGTTTGCAAGTTGCCTTTATAAACAGAATATTAACTTTTAAATCATAAAATGAACATGAGAACGATTTGTCTTATTTGCATGCTCTGTCTGGCAGTGGTTGTTAAAGCGGCTTCTCCCATACAAGGTTTGCTGGAACGTATTGATAAGGGGGCCTCACGCAAGTTTGTCATTGAACAGGTGAAGTCGCCCACTGATTTCTTTGAATTAGACCAAAAAGGTGATAAAGTAGTGATTCGTGGCAATAATTATGTGAGCATTGCCACAGGACTGAACTGGTACTTGAAGTACTATGCGGGTGTCCAACTTTCGTGGAACGGTATGACGGCACAACTTCCTGCCGTACTTCCTGCCGTGCCTCAGAAAGAACGTCATGAAACAGATTTGAAGTATCGTTATGACTTCAATTATTGTACCTATTCCTATACCATGGCCTTTTGGGATTGGAATCGTTGGGAAAAGGAAATAGACTGGATGGCATTGCATGGCATCAACCTTCCTTTGGCAGTGGTAGGTGCAGATGTGGTGTGGTATAATGTATTAACCAAACTGGGCTATACCAAAGACGAAATCAATGAATTTATTGCCGGTCCTGCTTTTCAGGGATGGTGGTTGATGAATAACCTGGAGGGTTGGGGCGGTCCTAACCCGGACAGCTGGTATAAACAGCGTGAAACTTTACAGAAACAAATCTTGAAGCGTATGCGTGAATATGGCATCCAGCCGGTATTGCCGGGCTACTCGGGCATGGTTCCTCACAATGCCAAAGAGCGTTTGGGGCTGAATGTTTCCGATCCGGGTTTATGGTGCGGTTATCGACGTCCTGCTTTCTTGCAGCCTACAGATCCTCGTTTCAATGAAATAGCCGACCTTTATTATAAGGAGATGAGTCGTCTGTATGGCAAAGCCGATTTTTACAGTATGGACCCCTTCCATGAAGGAGGCAGTGTGGCAGGTGTCGATTTGAATGCTGCAGGCCAGGCTATCTGGGGGGCAATGAAAAAGGCGAATCCGAAAGCGGTCTGGGTGGCTCAGGCATGGCAGGCAAATCCTCGCCAAAAGATGATTGAGAATCTTCCTGCCGGAGATTTGATAGTGCTCGACCTTTTTGCCGAGAGCCGTCCTCAATGGGGTGACCCTGAATCGACTTGGTATCGTAAAGAAGGTTTCGGCAAGCATGACTGGCTCTACTGTATGTTGCTGAACTATGGAGGCAATGTAGGGCTGCATGGAAAGATGAAGCATGTCATCGATGAGTTCTATAAGGCAAAAACGTCTTCTTTCGGAAAGACAATGAAAGGAGTGGGTATGACTATGGAAGGTTCGGAAAATAATCCGGTGATGTTCGAACTGTTGTGTGAACTGCCTTGGCGTCCTGTTCTGTTTGACAAAGACGAATGGCTGAAAAACTATACTGTGGCGCGTTATGGCAAGGCCGACAAAGCTGTTCAGGATGCATGGCTGCTGTTGAGTAATACCATTTATAACTGTCCGGCAAAGAACACCCAGCAAGGAACACATGAATCTGTCTTCTGCGGCCGGCCGGATTATGATGTTTATCAGGTATCCAGTTGGAGCGAGATGGAGCCTTATTATAAACCGGAAGATATAATCCGTGCGGCAGGCATGATGCTTTCGGCAGCCGATGCCTTTAAGGGAAATAATAATTTTGAATATGATTTGATAGATATTGTCCGTCAGGCAGTGGCGGAAAAAGGGCGTTTGGTATATCCTATTATGATAGATGCATATAAGGCAGGAGAAAAGGAACTGTTTGCGGCTGCTTCACAACGTTTCCTCGAGCTGATTCTGTTGCAGGATAAATTATTGGCTTCCCGCCCTGAGTTTAAGGTAGGCACATGGATTGAGAAAGCGCGTAACTTGGGCACGACTCCTGAGGAAAAAGATTTGTATGAGTGGAACGCACGCGTGCAGGTCACTACGTGGGGAAATCGTGTGGCAGCCGACAAAGGCGGATTGCGTGACTATGCGCACAAAGAATGGAACGGCTTGTTGCGTGATTTCTATTATAACCGTTGGAAGGTATGGATTGACTGCCAAAAGGCACAGCTGGATGGTGCACCGGTGAAAGCAATAGATTTCTATGCCATCGAGGAACCATGGACCAAACAAACTAATCCTTATTCTTCGCAGGCCGAAGGCGATGTGATAGCTGTCGCCAAAGAGGTGTATGCCAAGATTACGGAATAGTATTCTCTTATTACCTTGAGGGTGTGTCGAAACTCTCATAAACTAAAAATCACCCTCGCCACAGGTAGTTGTAGCGAGGGTGATTTCGATAAAAGGGAAGTTTTGATACATCCCCTTTTTTTATCCCTTTTTCCAGGGTCAGTTATTATTGGGTGATTTAGCATATCAAACACCTGTCCCCGGATGTTTTCTCCTCCGGTTTTCAACCTCTGCATGCGTTTTGAACACCCTAAGTCGTTTCATTAGCCGGGCTAAGCCTTTTCGTCCTTTCGATTATGCCTGTCTGTCAGTCGAATTACTACAGTCTTCGGCAATGGACTGTATAGTCCGTTGTAGTAGACCGTACAGTCCACCGTAACGGACTGTACGGTCCGCTGTCGGAGACTGTAATAATCTTCCGTCTAAAAAGGCTTGGCTAACCCTAAGAAACGGCTTACTCTTCCCTTTGTTTGGACTTTATAAAAAAAGTCTGTAACTTTGGCAAAGAGAAGTCTATTGAGAAAAATAAAATACGTCATTTATAAACTATTAGAGCAATGTATTCTATCATTAAGTGTTATTTGCGGCATATACTTGCCGTTTGTGTAGTGTCTTTGTATACGATGACAGGTGCTGCCGCTTCGTCGGTCAAGCTGGATGTGGATTGGCCACAGTTTATGAGTAAACAGGACATGGTGTGGGAAACACTCCCTGAGTATTGGTATGAATCAGCTTATATGGGCAACGGTATGTTGGGGCTGATGATTTATAAAGAACCGGGACAAAATTATATTCGGTTGGAAACAGGAAACTGTGCAGTACATGATCATCGTAAGGGCAAGAACGATCTCTTCAGTATCGGACGCTTACTGACCGGACATTTTGCTTTGCATCCGCAAGGTGAAATCCTGAATGGCAAGATGCGGGTGGATTTATGGAATGCCGAGACCACTGCTGATATTGTGACCACAAAAGGAAAAATCCATTTACATAGTTTTGTGCATAGTGAGAAGATGATTATTATCACTAAGGCCACTACCGAAGGCGGGGAAAAGGATTTCCGTTGGGAATGGGTACCGGCTCCTTCGGAGAGTCCGAGATATCTGTTTGCCAAAGGAGAGGGCAATTGGATTAAAGTGCCCGAAGATTATCCGCTTAATCCGGCTCCCGAAGTAACCGGGACGGAAAAGGAAGGTATGTCTTACCAAAAACTTCAGGCAGGAGGTGAAACTGCAGTTACCTGGAAGGAAACGGTGAAAAAAGGAGAGCGTGTGCTGTGGGTGAATCTGGCCCATTCTTATCCGGAATCCAATGCCCGTGAAATCAGCCGGAGCGAACTGGAGGATGCGTTGCAGTGTGGGTATAAAAAATTGCAGAAGACTCACCGTCAATGGTGGAATGCCTATTACCCTGCCAGTTTCCTGACATTGCCCGAAGGTGTGAAAGAGAATTTCTATTGGATACAAATGTATAAATTGGCTTCGGCAACGCGTGCTGACAGGGCATTGATAGATTGTACCGGGCCGTGGCTCACCAAAACTCCGTGGCCGAATGCCTGGTGGAATCTGAACGTGCAGTTGACTTACTGGCCGTTGAATGCTTCCGACAGATTGGATTTGGCTGCTTCTTTGGAGAATGCTCTTTATAATAATGTGGAACAGTTGCGGAAAAACATTCCGGAGGCGTATCGGCATGACGCTTTGGGACTGGGGCGTACCAGTAACTTCTATTGCGCTACAGAGCCGGTCGGCATTCCCGGAGTGAGTAAAACGGCTGAAGTGGGTCTGCTCACTTGGGCTTGTCATAATCTTTGGTTGATTTATCGTCATAAGATGGATGATGCGCTTTTGCGCGATAAGTTGTTTCCTTTGCTGAAAGGGGCGGTAAATTATTACCTGCATTTCTTGCAGAAGGAAGAGGATGGAAAACTGCATCTTCCTGCTACTTATTCTCCTGAATATGGAAGTGCTGAGGATTGTAATTTTGACCTTTCTTTACTCCGTTGGGGCTGTCTGACTTTGATACAATCGGCAGAGAGACTGAATATTGACGACCCTCTGCTTCCTAAATGGAAAACCGTGTTGGAAGAGTTAACTCCCTATCCGCAGGATGAAAATGGATTGTTTATCGGACGAAATACGCCTTATGCGTTTTCGCACCGGCATTATTCGCATCTGCTGGCAGCCTATCCATTGTATACGTTAAACAAAGAACATCCTGAGGATGTGGATCTTATTGAGAGGTCTCTTCATTTCTGGCAGTCGAAGACCGGAGCCCACCAGGGTTATTCATTGACCGGAGCCTCTTCTATCTCGTCTGCATTGGGAAAAGGAAATGATGCATTGGCTTATTTGAACAAGTTGTTTGGCCGCTTCTTGAGTGTGAATACATTGTATAGAGAATCGGGGCCGGTGATTGAGACACCGCTGTCAGGGGCGCAGTCCATCCACGATATGTTGTTGCAGAGTTGGGGAGATAAAATCAGAGTTTTCCCTGCTGTTCCGGATGCATGGCAAGATGTGGCTTTTGAGGGGTTGCGGACAGAAGGGGCTTTCAAGGTGTCTGCCAATCGGAAAGCCGGAAAAACAGAATTTATACAGGTTAAGAGTCTGGCCGGAGAACCTTGTATCCTTGTAACGGATATCGCACGGCCTTTCTTTAAAGGCAAGCGCCATCTGGAAGTAAAGCAGTTGGGTGAGCATACTTATCAAGTTGATTTACAGAAAGGCGAGGAAATGTTGGTTTATCCTGAAGGTACTTCACCTGATTTGATTATTCGTCCTATTCAGAACACTTCCATTCACTGCTTTGGAAAGAAGTTGAAAGATAAAAAATAACCTGTCATGGGAGTGTGTCAAAACTAAAACGCCCTATCGTCAACTGTAGGGGCAGGGTTTGCCTGCCCGAACCAACGGGTACGACCTTGGGAATAATACACAAAGCAAGCTGCTTTCGGGCGAGCGAACCTCGCCCCTACTAGCAAAATGATAACATTAGCAATGTTTTGACACATCCCCATTGATTGGCATAGGCACGGATTACATGAGTATTCTTTCAATCACTTGTGGAAAGTGCTCATACTCCAATGCATGTACTCGTGCAGCCAAAGTTTCCGGAGTGTCATCGGGCATGACCGGGCATGTAGCTTGGAAGATTGTATCTCCCTCGTCGTAATGCTCATTGATAAAATGAATGGTGATTCCACTCTCTTTTTCTGCTGCAGCGATGACCGCTTCGTGCACACGATTGCCATACATTCCTTTTCCACCGAATTTAGGAAGAAGAGCCGGATGAATATTTACTATTTTATTCGGATAATCATGCAAAATATCATCGGGTACCTTTAGCAGGAAACCTGCCAAGACGATAAAATCTGTTTGATAACGGTGCAGCACTTCCAAGGCTCTACCTTCTGTAAAACCCTGAGCCGGAATAAATTCGGTAGGAATTCTCAGTCTATCAGCTCGATTCAATACACCGGCTTGTGGCTTGTTGGTAATGACAACCACCACTTTTGCCGTTTCTCTTTCTGAAAAATACCGGATAATATGCTCGGCATTCGTTCCTTCTCCCGATGCTAAAATTGCGATTCTCTTCATGACTTTACTGGTTTTGGTGCACATAAAACAAAAAAATGTGCAAAAATTCGCATTTATTTGCCTGAATATTTGCGCAGCCCAAGAAATATTTATTCCTTTGCAACCGCAAAGAAAATAAAATTATTCGATTAATTAACTAAAATTTGAAAGTTATGTCTGAAATTGCAGAAAGAGTAAAAAACATCATCGTTGATAAATTGGGTGTAGAAGCATCAGAAGTTACTACAGAAGCTAGCTTCACTAATGATCTGGGTGCAGACTCATTGGATACTGTAGAATTGATCATGGAATTCGAAAAAGAATTCGGTATCTCTATTCCTGATGATCAGGCTGAAAAGATTGCTACTGTTGGTGACGCTGTTTCTTATATTGAAGCTAACGCTAAGTAATTATCCTTATTTTATAATATGGAATTAAAAAGAGTTGTAGTAACAGGTCTTGGTGCGCTTACTCCGGTTGGTAACACTGTTGCCGAAACATGGGAGAATCTTGTGAATGGTGTAAGCGGAGCAGGGCCTATTACTCATTTCGATGCGTCTAAATTCAAAACACAGTTTGCTTGTGAGGTAAAAGGGTTCAACGGAGCCGATTTTATCGACCGCAAAGAAGTGCGCAAGATGGACTTGTATACACAATATGCCATTGTTGCCGCTAAAGAGGCGATTGCAGACTCGGAAATGGACCTCGAAAAAGAAGATCTGAACAAAATCGGAGTAATATATGGTGTAGGTATCGGTGGTATTCATACTTTTGAGGAAGAAGTCTTGGGCTATGCTCAGACAAAAGATACTATCGGACCGAAATTCAGCCCGTTCTTCATTCCGAAAATGATTGCTGACATCGCATCCGGACAGATTTCCATCATGTATGGTTTCCATGGACCTAACTTTACAACGACTTCTGCATGTGCATCTTCATCAAATGCTATCGCTGACGCATTCAACTATATCCGTTTGGGTAAAGCGAATGTGATTGTAGCCGGTGGTGCTGAAGCTGCCATTTTCCCGGCCGGTGTAGGTGGTTTCAATGCTATGCATGCTCTTTCTACCCGCAATGACGATCCTCTGCATGCTTCTCGTCCATTTAGCGCAAGTCGTGATGGTTTCATCATGGGTGAAGGTGCAGGATGTTTGATTTTGGAAGAATTGGAACATGCCAAAGCACGTGGTGCTAAGATTTATGCAGAGCTGGCCGGTGTAGGTGCTTCTGCTGACGCTCATCACCTCACTGCTTCTCATCCTGAAGGATTGGGAGCAAAATTAGTGATGCTGAATGCTTTGGAAGATGCAGAAATGAAACCGGAAGATATTGATTATATCAATGTTCACGGAACTTCTACTCCTGTAGGCGACGTTTCGGAAGCAAAAGCTATCAAGGATGTATTTGGAGAACATGCTTATAAGCTGAATATCAGCTCTACCAAGTCAATGACAGGTCACCTGCTGGGTGCTGCCGGAGCTGTAGAAGCTATTGCAAGCGTGTTGGCTGTAAAAAATGACATTGTTCCGCCGACAATTAACCACGAAGAAGGTGATAACGATGAAAACATCGATTATGAGTTGAACTTTACGTTCAATAAGGCTCAGAAACGTACTGTAAATGCTGCGTTGAGCAATACTTTCGGTTTTGGTGGTCACAATGCATGTGTAATCGTGAAAAAATACGCTGAATAATCGTGTTTGGCAATATAACAGATAGGATAAGACTTCTTTTTCGTAAGGATAAGGAGTCTTATTTTCGTTTTTATAAGATGCTGGGCTTTTATCCTAAGAATATCAGCATTTATGAACAGGCTTTACTTCACAAATCTTCGTCTGTGAAGTCTGAACAGGGACGTCTGCTTAATAATGAACGTCTGGAATTTTTAGGAGATGCTATTTTAGACGCAGTAGTGGCAGATATTGTTTATAAGAAGTTTGAAGGAAAACGTGAAGGCTTTCTTACCAATACTCGTTCTAAGATTGTCCAACGTGAAACTTTGAATCGGTTGGCTACTGAAATCGGTCTGGATAAACTGATTAAATATTCTGCACGTCAGTCTTCTCACAACAGTTATATGTGTGGCAATGCGTTTGAAGCATTGGTCGGTGCCATTTATCTGGATAGGGGCTACCGTGCCTGTAAGTATTTTATGGAGCACCGTATTATCGGACCTTATATTGATTTGGAAAAGATTTCACGAAAAGAGGTCAATTTCAAATCTAAACTGATTGAGTGGAGCCAAAAGAACCGTGTTGAGATAGTATTCGAACTGATTACCCAGTCGCATGACCAATGTTTCAGCCCGACATTTGAAAGTGAAGTGCTGATTGAGGGTATTCCGGCCGGAAGAGGAAGCGGCTATTCAAAGAAGGAATCACAACAAAGGGCGGCTCATGAGGCCATGGGCAAGATAAAAAACAGTGCTTTTATGGAAAGTGTCTTGGCGGCTAAATCGGTGCGTGAAGCTCCCCAAGAGGAAGTTATGGTTCCTCAAGAAGAAGTGGTGGAGACTGTAATCAGTACTGTATCCGAAGAAATCGGTATTTCTGAACTCGACGAAAAGATTATCAGTGAAGCTGAGGAGATGGCTTTTAAGGAAGCGAAATAATTATCTGTCTTCGTATACACAAAAATCGGAATTATTTCCTTTCCTGTTTTTCTTTTGAAATGAAATAATCCCGACTTTCATATAGAGTTTTGAGTCAAGCCTTTACACTTCGTCCGGCCATGGACAGGGTTTGTTTGTGGCTTTAAAGCTGGGGCGTTGCCCTCCTACCTTACGTAAGTAGCTACCTAGTTCGTTGGATAAGCGTTTTACAATATCAGGGTGTTGTGCGGCTACATCATGTTTTTCTCCGATATCTTCGGGGATATTAAACAGTTCTTTTTTGCCGGTCTCATAATAATAGACCAGTTTCCATTCATCTTTTCGGATGGAGCAGTCCAGATTGATGCCGGGGCCGTCATTTCCCCATATATTCGGGAAATTCCATACGATTGCACGTCCTTTGGATGGGTCTCCGGTTCCTTTCAGCAACGGTATGAAACTGGTTCCGTCAAGCGGTTGTACGGTTTTATAATTTTGGACTCCTGCCATTTCGAGGATGGTAGGATAGAAGTCTTCAATCATCAGATATTTGTCACAGCGGGTACCGGGAGTGACTACACCGGGCCATCTGACAATCATGGGCTCCCGGATACCGCCTTCGTATAAAGAGCCTTTTCCACTATTTAACGGATAGTTTTGAGTATGGAGTTCACCGTCACGCCATGCAGGTTCAGAAGCCAGTCCGCCATTGTCGCTCATAAAGATAATAATCGTATTATCTGCCTCATCATTTTTGTCCAGCCAATCCATCAAGTCTCCCAGACTTTTATCCATTCCTTCGATGAGTGAGGCATAGGCGGCTTCCTTTTCGGTCAATCCTTTCTTGAGGTATTTGGGATAGAAGCGCATGTCTTTGTCTACGGGTATATGAATGGCATAATGTGACATATACAGGTAGAAAGGCTGATTATATTTTTTAGCTTTATCCAGTGCTTTGATAGCTTCACGAGTCAAGGCTTCTGTTGCAAATACACCTGTTCCCCAGTAGTTCTCCAGTCCGGGAATGGCCATAAGTGAGTAAGGTTGGCCGTCTCGTTTATGACCATAGTTCTTTTCACTCAGATAAGTGGCGAGTCCTCCGGCAGCGTGTCCGGCAATGTTGACTTCGAATCCCCAATGGTTAGGGTTTTCGCCCGGGGTGTCGATAGACCCGAAATGAGCCTTACCGCAGTGGATAGTGTGGTAGCCGCTTTGTCTTAATAAATCGACAAAAGAGGTTCCGACAAAGGTGTTTGGAGTACCTTCTACCTGACTGACCCCATTATAATTCCAATCCGGTAATTGAACCGTTTCACTTTGGCGGTCGGTGGTTTTGTCTCTTTCAAGTGTCCAATTGGTGACCCTGTGGCGTGCGTTGTTGACGCCTGTGATAAGGCTGCATCGGGTAGCTGAACTGATGTTGCAGGCATAGGCCTGTGTAAACATCATTCCTTTTTGGGCCAAACGTTCCATATTGGGAGTTTCGTAGGCTTCATTATAATGTGTTTTCTGTGTCCAGAAAGGTAATGAAGTGTCTTGCCATCCCATATCGTCCACCATAAATAAGATGATATTGGGTCTCTGCTCTGCAGAGGGCTGTGTAGCTTTCTCCCGTGCTTGTGCATTGGTTCCTGCTACAGAAGCCAAGGCTAAGGATAATAGTAAGCTTTTATTCATATAGGTTTGTTTTATGGGTTATTTATAGATTACAATTTGTTTCGGTTGATTGATGGATATACTTCTCAACTCCGCTTTTCCGGCTTTCTCTATCCATACTTTCAGTACACCCGGACATAAAACGTTTAGTGTCAGTTGATTATCTGTTAATGAGACAATCTCAACAGTGGCGGGGGACAAATACTTTTCTTGAATGCCGATTACTGCCCAGCCTTTTTCTATCGGGCAGAGATGGAAGAGCTTGTCCGTAAATCCGGTTAATTGGATAGAGGTCTTTTCGGATAGTTCTTCGGCTACTTGTTTCTCCCAATCATAAAGTAATATGCGCGAAGCTTGAGTTGTCGGGATTCCTGCAAATTCTCCGCGTAAATAATAGTCATCTTTGCATAAGGTTGTCTCTACTTGTTGGAATTCGGGAGAAACATTAAGGTTATAACAGATAACCGCTAATGCACCATTGCCAACCGGTGCCATGACACGGTAGGCTTTTCCACTCCATAATGGGTTGGTAAGAACGGATTCAGGCATAGGCACAGCCGGCTCGTTGGGACGGAACAGCTTTCCTTGTTCATCAATTAATGGCAGTATATGCTCTTTGATAAAATCTTTAGGGGAGTCCGACAAATAGACCGGCCCTCCCGAAATTGCCTTGGAACGCGCCATCAAAGCACCACAAACAGTATCGCTGGAGTGGAACATATCATGGTCGGGCCATACTGTTTGTCCCAATAATAAAGTATTGGTATAGGATTGGAACAGATGTGATTTCGCCATATTCTCATTGTACTTCTTATAGTCAATGCTGACGCGGGTGCTGTTGCTGTAAAGCACATGGTCTGTATTGATAACATTTTGTGCCATACAGTTCATCAACCCCATCTTCTGTCTATGCATTTCCTCTTCCAGACTCCGGTTGCAGTCAGCCGCCTGTCTGATACTTTCTATTCCTCCCATATAAAGAGGAAGTGTGAATGCTTGATTGTCGACTTTCAGAAAGTCAAATCCATGTTCTTTCAATGAGCTGACATAATAATGGTAGAAAGTGCGGATGTTGGCACTGTCTTTACCCGGCAACAGGCATTGGTTCTGTCTGTATAATATGTGCTGAATGTCGGTCGGGAAGTCGTTTTCAGGTGATAATCCCATCCAATATCCTGATAAACTGTACCATAGCCCCATCCATTTGATTTTATCGTCCTTCTTATGTGAGATGATATTTCCCCATCCTGAGGGGAAACGCTTTTTATCAGGCATAAAACCGGTCAGTTGTCGGTTTTTGTTGGCAAGATGTCCGTCGTCTATTAAAACATATCTGATGGGAATCTTGGAGGCTTCAATCGCTTCGATATCGTTTGTTATTTTGTTTTCATCTATATCGTAATGATAATGTTCCCAAGTGCACCAGCCCAGATAGCGGAAAGCTTCGAAATAATCTTTCTCTGTCCGGCTCTTCAAACTGGAAACTTCTTTGTCTGCAATCAGGGCTTGATAAGCCTTGCGTACAGTTTCATATACAGATTTAGCCTGTCCGGTTAATAAAAGAGGAACGGTAGGGGCAAGGGCATCTTTTCCTAAAGTTGAAACGTAAAGGGTTATCGAATCGTTTTTATTGACTTGCAGCCAGCTTAGGCTATTTTTTCCTGCAACAGCTTTGGCAAATACAAACTCTCCATTTTTAAGCTCAAGCAATAAAGCATCCCCCACAGTGGAAGGGGCGGCATTGGAAGGAATTCCCGGGTATTGGGAATCTGTCAGCTCGGCTAAATGATTGAAAGTCCAAGGAAGGAGCCGGTTGGTATTGTTGGGCCATTCGTAATCTCCCGGCCTTGAATCGCGGCTGAAAAAGGTGCCACGGACATAATCCGGTAACTTTACGGGATAAGCAACTGTTTGGGTACGTTCGGGAATAGTTCTGGCATAAGAGACAGTGGTTGAAATATGAGTCAGGTCAATACTGTCTTGCATGAACAAAGCCGGCATATCCTTGAATGATTTTCCTTTTTCGTACGTGTAATCTGTCTGTTCAAGAGGAGTTATATGGTAAGCACTAAAGTTGATAATTTCGGGTTGCGCTATTGCTTCTGTAATTGTCAGGCGAAGAACTGCGGTCTCTACCGGCTCAAATCTTTCTATCCGTTTGTGGCCGACAGACTGCCCTGCACATACAGTTTTCCATTTACCATCCACTTTTGCTTCCACCTTATATTGACGGATTCTTTCTCCCTTGGCTATATCTTCTTGAAGGATACAATAGTTGACGGTTTGCTTTTTATCTAATTTCAGCACCAGACTTTTCTTTTGTCCGGCTGTCTGGGCAAGTGGAGTACTGAAACGACGGTTTATTTCCTGTCCCCATTCCATAAGGCGCTGGCGGTCTCCATCGGGAATTAATCCGTCAGGATTCGGTGTCAGTCCCATCATCAGGGTGGCATTACGTCCCACAGACTTTTCATACATATTCATCAATTCATCCACAGAGTAGATATTGTTTTCATCGTCCGGCTCCCAAAACCATTCGTGGCGGCCATTGGCGCCTCGTAGTGGACTGTCTGCCATTGACGGTACCCAGTATCTGCCGTTAGGGTCACCATGCTTCAGCAGTTTTCCGTGGTCGCGATTGGGCTCGGTGGCATTGCTATGGCTGTAGGGATAAGGAAAGGTGCTCCAGCAAGGATAACCGACAGTGCCCGACTCAGAACCGCCCCAGCGCAAATCCGCTCTGTCTACATTGTGATAAAATAGGCAATTGGGTTGATACTTGTTGACGATGGGTTCCACGTCCGGTCCGTCTCCATGAGGGTCGTCGGCTCCGCCATCAAACCAAATCATGAATAATTCTCCGTAGCGTGTGCATAGCTCTTCCACCATTTTCTCGCAATATCGTTTATACCATGCTTGTCTGTTGGCTGCAAACTCCCCGTCACCGGCTACTTTAAAATTATGTATACCCAGTAATGAGTTCCATCTGATTCCTACATAAATGCCCGGCTGAATACCATATTTACGGCAAGAGTTGACAAAATCCCGGACGATGTCCCCCTTTCCATCTCTCCATTTTACGGCTTTCAGGCAATATGGATTTACGTCGCTTTGCCATAGACCGAACCCGGTTTCGTGCGTGGCTGTCAGTACGGCAAATTTACATCCTGCTGCTTTGGCTGCCTGAATCCATTGGTCAGTATCCAGTTGGGTAGGATTAAATATATTATAATCTTCAATGGGATTGATACGGTTATTGCCTTGTCCGTAACGTATTCCATCAAACACATGAAGGTCATAGTGAAAAACGGCTCCCATTTCCGCTTCGTGCCATTTCAGCTGATGAGGTTTGGGAACAATAATTTCTTGTTGTGCATAACACAAGACAGAGCTCATAACGAGCATTATAGATAGATAGAGTTTTTTCATTGCTTATACTATATTTAGCACATGGTTGTTGGTGGACAGTGCATCCAAAGATAGAATAAAAAAATGATATTCAGCCGAGAATCCTTCTTTACTTTACCGCAAACCAATATGGCTCTCATAATGAAAGTGATGGATGGCGGATAAACAGTGTGGAGAGATACCCTCCAAAGACAGGTTGTCCTGCCTTTGGAGTCAGTCCCTTTGCTTTGCTATGTTATTCGGCTCCTTCGTATCCCGGATTTTGTCCCAAACTGCTATTAGCCTCTCTTTGTCGTTGCGGAATAGGATAAAGCACATGGAAAGGCTTTGCGTTCTTGCCTCTTGCTACTGCATCAGAAATGAATTTGCCATGTCTGATGAGGTCTTCTCTTCTCAGGCCTTCAGAGAAAAATTCCCTGCCTCTTTCTGCTAAGATAAAGTCTCTTAATGCTTCTTTACTGTTATAGTCGTTTAACGAAATCTCATCGGTCTTTGCTCTTTTTCTTATCATGTTGATGAGCGTGATACTTTCTTGATTGGGTCCTTGTTTCTCATTTAAAGCTTCTGCTTTACAGAGTAAGATATCTGCGTAACGAATATAAACAATATCATTACCGTTTGCTTCACCTACAGCATCAGGGTCCGGCCAATATTTAAAGCTTCTTACATTGTCCAAGGCAACGCCTTCTTCGTTTCTGAGTAATTCGACTTTCTCTCCACTTTGATCGGTGTAATTTGTGATAAGGACTTCCGTTCTATTGTCGTTGGGCAAGAAAGTTTCATAAAATGCGGTGTAAGTCCTGAACTGTGCACCAAAGTTGACCCAATTGGACTGAATCGGATAATTGGGAGGAAATGCATGCGGCATATAGTTATTGTGATAACCTGATTGGGCGATACAGGGAGTTCTATAGATATATTCCTTGTTATTTTCTCCTTCTATGGAAAACATCTTCTTGTAATTGTCATATAATGAATAATAATTCAAATCAATGACTTGTTGTGAGGTTGAGATGACATTGTCCCAATCCTTTTCATGCATATAAAGTTTGGTAAGAACGGCAAGAGCTGCACCTTTTGTCGCTTTTCCGATTGGGTTTTCTTCTATCGGCAGATTTTCAGCGGCAAAGGTCAGGTCAGCTACTAAATATTTGACGAAATCTTCCTGACTGGCGCGTGGGGTTGACTTGCCTATCTGTTCAATTTCATCGGGACTTGCATCTTTCGGAATTTCGATAATTGGAGTTGTTCCAAAGATATTATATAAGAAATAGTAGGATACGGCACGTATAAAACGAGCTTCTCCTTGTATTTTCTTTAGGTTTTCTTCTGAGACACCTTGTAGGCCTTCTGTGACGTTAAGCACAGAATTGGCACTGGCAATTGCCTCATACATTTTACCCCAGAAAGAATTTAAGATGGAATTGTCTACCGCCCAAATAAAGTTGATAAACGGAGCCGCATCACGTTCCAGTCCACCTCCTGTCTCGAAAGCAATATCGGTTGGAAACTCATTCATCAGGTAGGTATAGTTACGGCTGGAGTACTCGATAATTCTGGAACGTGCATAGGCACCGGCAAGCAGTGCATCAATACCTGACTGGTCTTGCAACATTGCATTGGGGTCATATTCTGTGTAAACTTTCTCTTCAAGAAAATCTGTACAGCTCATGGTGCCGCTTAATAATAATGATGCGGCAATGATATATATGTATTTATTTATTTTCATAGTGCTTTGTTTTTAGAATGTGATATTTACTCCAAATCTTACAGTACGTGCCAATGGATAACTATTATAGTTTACTTTAGAAACCTTATCGCTTCCTGATGCGCTTGCGTCAGGGTCGAAACCGTCATAGCCGGTGAATGTGAAAAGATTATCTATTGCTCCATAAATGGTGGCAGCCTGTATAATATTATTTTTTTTGATTGGTATGTCATAACTCAGATTTATGTTTTTAATGCGTACAAAAGAAGCATCTACTACTGTTAATGAGTTAATGGAATATTGTCCGCCATAATTAGAGGGATTTACTCCGCTGGGATATTTATTGGTTGGATTATTCTCAGTCCATCTGCCTGTATAGTATTTAGCTATTCGGTTACGATATTCATTGGTCGGGTAAAGTGTTTCAATGACATTTGCATCTAGTGTTTGTATACTCAGCACCCCTTGGACAAAAATGCTTAAAGAGAAATTTTTGTAACGGAGGCTATTCGTAAAGCCAAAGGTCACATCGGGGAAAGGTTTACCTAATACTACCCGGTCATTTGAAGTGATGGCATTGTCGCTATCCTGATTCTTGAACTTTAATTCACCTGGTTTGGCATTGGGCTGGGCAGAGCTGGCAATGTTATCGTCTTTTTGAAAGATTCCTTCCACTTCATAACCATAATATGAATAAATGGGGTCACCCACTCTGGTTATTTCATAACCGGAGATGAAGCTGGAAACAGAACCTGTTATCAATTCGGGAATAAATGCCGGAAGTTCCTTAACTCTGTTCTTTAGGAAAGAAAGGTTTAAAGAAGTATCCCATCCCCATGCTTTTGAGTTAATATTTACTGTGTTTAGTGTAAAGTCGATACCGGAATTACGAACTTTTCCCGCATTCACTTTTACGTTGCTGAATCCTATAGAAGAGGGCAACGGTTTGTTAAATAACTGGTCTTTTGTATCACGGATATAGAAGTCTAAACTACCTGTGATACGGTTATTAAAGAAGCCAAAGTCTACACCTATATTGGATTCTGCTGTTGTTTCCCATTTTAGTCCGGGATTAGGAAGCCTTGCCTGTACTACTCCTTGAGCGAGTGAGTTCCCAAAGACAGCAGAGCCTCCGGCAGAAAGAGTTTGGATGGTTTGATAGTTGGCGATACCTTGGTTGCCTAACTGTCCGTATCCGATGCGCAACTTTAAATCGCTGATATTTTCAAACTTCTTGATAAATGGTTCTTCCGACATTCTCCATGCAAAAGCCACGGATGGGAAGAAAGCATATTTATGGTCTTTGGAGAACCGTGAAGTTCCATCATAACGGAAAGATGCTGTAAGTAGATATTTATTCATAAAATCGTAGTTGATTCTGCCTAAGAAACCATTCAAGCGGTTGCGGTCTTTATAAGAATAAACATCATCTCCATTCAGGTTGTCTCCGCTATGCATATTGTTGAAACCTGTGACATCCGACAAGAAGCCTTTGGCTGTTCCTCTTACATATTGTGACAAGAACTGTTCGAATGTAGCACCGGCCAGAAAGGTTAGTTTATGAACGTCATTGAAATTCTTTTTATAACTCAATAAGAATTCTGCCAGCCATTGGGTATTTTCTCCACTTTTCTTTGAGGCTTCGCCCTTACTGGCCAATCCGTTGATAGTCTCTCTGCTTCTGTAGCTGGACTCGGTATAAGAATCGATGGTGGCACCTAATCTGGCTGTAAACACGAAATCTTTGAATGGCTCAATTTCTGTGGTGAATGTTCCATAAACACTATTCCCTTGTTTTTCAGGACTGATACCATATAAAAGTGCTTGTGGGTTGTCGAGTGCGATAAAGCTGTTTTTCCGATAACGTCCTGTTTCCGGGTCAATACCCGGAGCTAGAGTCGGGTCAAATTGCAGAGCAGAATTTATTGGGCCTGCGGCTTCATTGGCTCCGGTCATATTTTCATACGTAGATTTTCCATCGGTACGTGTATAGTTCATATTGAATTTAAAGCGTAAGAAGGTCTTTGGAGTAAAATTCATATTGGCTCTTACATTGTATTTCTTTAAACTAGAGAGTTTCACAACTCCTTGTTGGTCAAAATAGCTGAGTCCTAAATAATAGTCATGCTTATCGCTTCCGCCGGATATGGATAATTGATAGTTTTGTACCGGTGCAGAAACTCGGAAAATCTCATCCTGCCAGTTTGTACCTTTACCTACAGCTGCAATTTGCTCTGCTGTATAGATAGCTCCTTCGGGATTATTTGATTCCAAACGAAGGGCATTCAGTGTTTCCATATATTGTTTCCCATTGAGAACATCTATTGTTTTTGCTACAGACTGAAATCCTACTTCTGCGCCGAACTTTACGGTCATTTCTCCCTTGTTGCCACCCTTTGTCGTAATCAGTACGACGCCATTGGCTGCACGTGTTCCATAAATAGCTGCGGCTGAGGCGTCCTTTAATATTTCTATTGACTTAATATCGTTGGGGTTAATGGAAGAAGGATCTACCCCCGGAAGTCCGTCTACTACCACCAATGCAGAGTTGCTACTGTTAATGGAACCTGCACCGCGAATCTGTATCTTCGTTGAGGCACCTGGAGCAGAACTTGTCTGGCTGATATTTACACCGGCTGCTTTACCATTAATCATTTGAAAAGCATTTGTATTAACGCCTTCCGTAAATTTGCCTTCACCTACCGAGACAACAGAGCCGGTAATATCCTGTTTCTTTTGGATACCATAACCCACTACCACCACTTCGTCTAAGGTTTTCGAGTCTTCGACCATCTTGATGTCGAAATTCTTTTGATTTCCATTAAGAAAAATGTCTTGTGACTGATATCCTACATACGAGATGACTAATACATCTCCTTTGTTTACTTTGTCAAGAGAGAATGCACCATCTGCATTGGTGATGGTCCCATGAGCAGTTCCTTTGACAATTATACTGGCACCGATAATAGCTTCGTTGGACTTTTTGTCGACAACGCTACCGGTAATGTTAAATTGTTGTGCATGGGTGACCATGGCTACCAACAATAGAATGAGTGAAAGTGTGATTTTTTTCATTGTATATTATTTAAGTTACACATAAGGTTAATTAGTACTGGCAAATGTACGATTGAACTTATTTAAGGGAGATACATATTCTTTTCAGTTTGCATACACGTTTAATTCATTCCATGTTTTTGCGCTGATTTTCTTTGCTTTTTAAAGAAAATATAGTTCTTTTGCTTTCAATAATCTGATGCCAATGAAACGTCTTGCAATTCTTACCTTGTTATTTGTCGTGATAAACTTCTTGCTGTGTAATGGTTGTTATGCCTTTTTAAATCGTGACGTTCGTTTGCTGACTATACAAAATGGGTTGGCCGACAATAATGTCAACTGCATACATAAGGATAAAGATGGATTTATGTGGTTCGGAACTAATAACGGAATAAGCCGTTATGATGGTTCTTCCGTTAAGAGTTTTACGGTAGATTCGGTACCGTATATGAATGTTACAGGAATAAGCGAACTGTCTGAACATTGTTTGGGGATATTGGTTCAGAAGACACTTTGGGGTTTTAACAGGCTGACGGAACAATTCATTCCGATAGAGATGGCAGCAGAAGTGCCTAAACTGACGCAAGTTGCCATCAGTCATGATAAACAATGTTGGGCGATGAGTCGGGATTATTTGTATTTATTTGATGTTAAGGAGGAAACAGATGAAGAGGGGAATGTCATAAATCTTGTTTTAAATGTAAAAACAAAGGTTGGGGGATTGGTTCAGAAAAAGGATTATCTTGTTCGTTTTGCTTTTTCGCATGACAATGATGAGATTTACTTGGCCGACAACCATATTAACCTGATTACTTATAATGTGAAAAAGCAAGCTGTGACCGGGCAAGTTTCGTTAGCCGGTTGTATTCCAGTAAAAGAAAACTATAATATCAGTTCCATTTTAGACGGAGATGATATTATATGGATTTCTACTAAGGTGTATGGGCTGATTCGTTATTATAAGCGTACCGGACATATCTATCGTATTTCGTATGAAGGGGAGGGTAAACCGAATTTATTGTCGCATACGGATGTTTATGGGTTAGTTCCAATTAATAATGGCCGGTTGTTGGCTGTGACGTGGAATGGATATACTATCATAACTCCCGGCAGGGACTCTTCTGAAGGATTGACCACGAGTATCTATAATAATGTTTCACTTGTTAACCGGAATCTTGAGATACGCATGATTTCGGTATATTATGATTCACAGGGAATTTTGTGGATAGGGACGAATGGTGGTGGAGTGATGTATTCAGACTTGAGATTGCAGTATTTTAATCAATTTCATCAGGACAGGCATAATGAAATTTGCGGTATCACGGCAGATGATAAAGGATATATATGGTTGGCTACTTTTCATAAAGGCATAATGAAAAGCCGTAAACCTTTTAACCCATTGGAGATGCTTGATTTTGACACTGTGGGCAGTCGGGAAGTTAAAAGCCGGGAAACAGTGCTATGCTTGTTAAAAGATGGGGAAGGAAATGTTTGGTTCGGTAATCAGGACGGTACATTGTCGGTATATGATAAATCCGGTCTGTTTAGGAGCTATACTTTGTATCCGGATGGCTTGATGAATAAGTCTTCTGTGTGGTCTCTCTATATGGACTCGAAAAAGATTTTTTGGATTGGTACGGAAGGTGGCTTGTTGAGGTTTAATCCTGAAACCGGAGAGTGTTACCGGATAAAAGTCCGAAAGGCATCATTGACAGATTCTTATATTGATGTTCGTGCTATTTCAGAAACAAAAGATGGTAAGTTATGGCTGGGCTTGGAGACGAAAGGGTTGGCGCGCATCAACAATGACGGAGTTATGGAGGTCGGATATAATTCTTTGTTCGGACTACAGAATGTGTCTGTCCGGTCATTGCTTGCTTCTTCCGATGGGTTACTGTATGTGGGATATGAGAATGGTTTTGCAATAGTGAATCCGCGAACGGAGGAGATGAAAGACTTCTATACCACACACAATGGTCTGTGCAATAACTTTATAGGGTGTATCACCGAGGATGCCAAGGGCCAAATATGGCTTGGCTCCAATTCGGGGATTTCGCGTTATAGCCGTCATCAGAGATTGTTCTACCATTATTATATCTCAGGCAGTAACCGCACTGCGTTCTTACATGGTGATAATTTGTTCTTTGGTAATAATAAGAGTCTTACTTATTTCAATCCGGAGAATATCAATGCTTTTCCTTTCTCGGAGGTTGTTGCAGTTTCTACCTTGGAAGTTGGAAACAAGACGGTAAATATCGGGGAAGAGATAAACGGGCAGGTGATACTGAATAATAATTTGTTTTATACCAAGGAAATAGAATTGAATGACAGAAATCGTGATTTCTCGCTCACCTTTAATAATCTGTCTTATTCCGATGAGCAGCAGAAGCTTCGGTATCGGTTGTTTCCTTATCAAACGGACTGGATGATAGGCAACAGAGGTGAAAAGATATCGTATGCCAATTTGCGTGCAGGCGAGTATATGTTTGAAGTGCAGAATTTGTTTCCGGATGAGAAAATGGGTAAAATGACTTCTTTGAAGGTAGTTATTCTTCCACATTGGAGTGAAACGGTATGGTTTAAATTATCGCTGTTGGGATTGGCTCTCATGATTGTATTATGGACTATCAATCGGTTCCGGATTCGTCAAAAGAGATTGGAGCATGAGCTGCAATTGGAACATGAAGTTTTTACGGCCAACGTAGAACGAGACAAGGAGAAGCAGATACGGCTGGAGCGGGAGAACTTCTTTACCAATGCCTCACATGAGTTGCGTACGCCGCTGACTTTAATACTTTCGCCTTTGCAAGAATTGTTGCAGACATTAAGTTCGGCTGATGTAATTTATAAGAAACTGATTGTGGTTTATCGTAATGCCGCTTCATTGCATACATTGGTAGACCATTTACTTTATGTGCAGAAGATAGAGGCGGGCATGGTAAAGCTTCGCCTGTCTCAAACCGATATAGTGACTGTTGTGGAGGAAGTAGTGGACTCTTTTCGTCAGATTGCTGAGACAAAAGGGTTTGACTTCGATATTCAACTCCCTGCAGAGCCGTTGGTGTTATGGATAGATGTGGAGAAAATATCATCGGCCATCCGTAATTTATTGTCGAACGCCTTTAAATACACTTCTCCCCGGGGCCGTGTCATTTTACGCATGGAGCGGGTACAAATAGATGGACAGGCATTTTGCAAACTGACTGTTTCTGATACAGGTAAGGGAATACCCGAAGAGTTGCAGGAACGGGTTTTTGACTCTTTCATCACGGGTGACCAAGTTCCGATGCTCTCTACCAAAGTCGGTATCGGGCTGCGTATTGTAAAGAATACCATGGATTTGCATCATGGCTCTATCTCTTTGAAGAGTAGTCCGCAAGAAGGAAGTACGTTTGTATTGGCTATTCCTGAGGGAAATGCTCATTTTTCGGAAGATAAGTATGAACTGGTGGAAACACCGGTGAATGAGGAGACGGATATTCCTGTACCTGTAAGTTCCTCTGTTGCCGAGCAGAAAAAAGAGGCTGGAAACAAGAAAAGCCTTCTTATTATCGAAGACAACGAGGAGGTACGTGCCTATATATGCAGTTTGTTTTGCAAGAATTATACGTTGTATGAGGCTGCCAATGGAGAAGAAGGTGTCCGGATAGCTACGGAGAAGATTCCGAATCTTATTATATCGGACATCATGATGCCCGTCAAGGATGGATTTGTCTGTTGTCGTGAGATTCGGGAGCGGCCGTGCACTGCGCATATTCCTATTTTGATGTTGACTGCCAAGGCAGAAGATGCGGATATCCTGTATGGGTCTAAAGTGGGGGCGGACGATTATATACTGAAACCGTTTAATCCGGAAATACTGAAATCGAGGGTTGAGAATCTTATCTTGCAGCGCGAACGCCTGAAACGTATTTATACCAAAGCTTTGATGCTGAAGCAGAAGGAAACGAAACAGGGCGAGGCAGAAGAAGTGGCGGATGATTTCATGAAAGGGGTTATTCAGGTTATTGAGGCTAATCTGGCAGATGAAAACTTTAATGTGAAGATATTGGCGGAACAATTGAATATGAGCCAGCCTACTTTATATAGAAAGATAAAACAGCGTAGCGAACTGGCAGCGATAGATATCATCCGCAGTATCCGTATGAGCAAAGCTGCCTCTCTAATCATGGAGAACAGATACTCCATTCAGGAAATAGCAGAAATGGTAGGTTATAGCGACACCCGTACCCTCCGAAAACATTTCACTGAGCAATTCGGAGTGTCGCCATCCAAGTATATAGATAAACCTGAAATGCAAGGGAGCTAGCCGAAGCAGATTCCCATCCGTTTTCCTTGGACAATCAGGTCATGGTCTTCGTCCACCAATTTTAATTTGCCGGCTACTTCATCCAAAGGAACAGAGCCTATCTGAGCTCCTTGCAGGGAAACCATTCTTCCGAATTGTCCGGTGGCAATCAGTTCCGTAGCATGGCCTCCCATCCGGGTGGCTAGATTACGGTCGTATGGGGTGGGTGAGCCTCCGCGCTGGATATACCCCAAAACCGTTTCGCGTGTTTCGAATCCGGTTTCATATTCTATCTCTTCGGCTATGTATTCGGCGGCCTTTTTACCGTTGATGGTCTGGATGCCTTCTGCCACAACGACAATGGAGTAAGGCTTTCCCTTTTTCAACCTTTCGATAATTGTGTTGCCGATGTTATGGATATTATAAGGTAGTTCCGGGATGAGAATGACATCACCACCGCCTGCCATGCCTGAGTAAAGGGCAATCCATCCGGCCTTATGTCCCATCACTTCGATAACCATGACACGCTGGTGCGAACTGGCAGTCGAATGTAAACGGTCGATAGCGTCGGTTGCAATCGTTACAGCAGAATCAAACCCGAAAGACACGTCGGTTCCCCATACGTCATTGTCGATGGTTTTGGGGACAGACACCACATTGACGCCCGCTTGTGCTAGCTTGGCGGCTGTTTTTTGTGTACCGTTCCCACCGATGCAGACAATGCAGTCCAATCCCAGGTCATGGATATTCTTCAACATTAATGCCGGTTTGTCTTCGGAAGCGGCAGACAGACGTTTTTTAAATGGTTTCTCACGTGAAGTTCCAAGAATGGTTCCTCCTAAATTGAGCAAACCTGATAACGATTTTTCTGTCAAAGGTTCTATATCGTTGTCCAATAAGCCTCGAAATCCGCTTCGGATTCCAAAAACTTCCATGCCGTAGTGATTTATGGCTGTTTTACAAACTCCTCTGATAGTGGCGTTTATTCCGGGACAGTCTCCTCCTGATGTCAAAATTCCTATCTTCATAGCCGTTGATGTTAAGTTGTAAACGTGCGTAAAGATAAGAAAAAATAAAAGTAATGCAGAAAACTATAAAAAAAATAATGTTATAAGGCTTATTAATACAGAAAAGGTTAATTTTGCAGGATATAACGAATTGTATATTAACGGAAATGAATTCGACCAGACTAATTAGTACACTATTCAAACCCCGACAGACAGCTACGGCATTGTATGCCACTCAAGCTGAAGCTATTCAGGCAAAGGTTTTTGACCGTCTTATCAAAGACGCTGCCAATACGAAATGGGGATTGGAGTATAGCTATAAAGACATAAAGAGTTATCAGGATTATCAACGTGTTCCTTTACAGACTTACGAGGAAATAAAGCCCTATGTGGAGCGTATGCGCCGGGGAGAAAAAAATGTATTGTGGCCGGGTGAAGTCATCTGGTTTGCAAAGTCTTCGGGCACGACCAATGATAAGAGTAAATTTATTCCTGTCAGCAAAGAAGGATTGCATGATATCCATTATGCCGGCGGTATGGATGCCGTCGCGCTTTATTTACAGCAAAATCCCAATAGCCGTTTCTTCTCGGGAAAAGGGCTGATTTTGGGAGGTAGCCATGCTTCCAATTATAATCTGAAGCGGAGCTTGGTGGGTGACTTGTCTGCCATTCTGATTGAGAACGTCAATCCATTGGTTAACCTTATTCGTGTGCCCGAAAAGAAAATCGCACTGTTAAGCGACTTTGAGGAAAAAGTGGAGAAGATTGCCCGCAGCACGATGAACAAGAATGTGACCAACTTGTCGGGAGTGCCTTCGTGGATGTTGGCTGTTGTCAGACATATCATGGAAATCAAGGGGACAGATAATCTGGCGGAAGTATGGCCTAATCTGGAAGTGTTTTTTCATGGAGGAGTGGCATTTACCCCTTACCGCGAACAGTACAAGCAGATTATTCGCAGTGATAAAATGCACTACATGGAGACTTATAATGCCAGTGAAGGTTTCTTCGGATTACAAAATGATTTCGATGATCCTGCCATGATGTTGATGATTGACTATGGGGTATTCTATGAATTTATTCCGATGGAAGAGATAGAAAACGAAAACCCCCATATCATTCCTTTGGCAGATGTGGAACTGAACAGGAATTATGCGATGGTCATCAGTACATCTTGCGGATTGTGGCGTTATATGATTGGTGATACGGTGAAGTTTACGAGTAAGCATCCTTATAAATTTGTCATCACGGGCCGCACCAAGCATTTTATCAATGCTTTTGGTGAAGAGCTGATGGTGGACAATGCCGAACAGGGGTTGGCAAAGGCATGTGCCGCTACCGGTGCACAAATCACAGATTACTCCGCTGCTCCTGTTTTCATGGATGCCAATGCCAAATGCCGTCATCAGTGGTTGATAGAATTTGCAGTCATGCCAGACTCTTTAGAGAAATTTAGCAAGGTACTCGATGCCTCTTTACAAGAAATTAACTCCGATTACGAAGCAAAACGACATAAAAACCTTACCTTGCAGCCCTTGGAAATTATTGTAGCCCGTCCCAACCTGTTCCATGACTGGTTGAAAGAGAAAGGCAAGTTGGGAGGACAACACAAAGTACCTAGGCTGAGCAATACGCGTGAATATATAGAAGAAATGCTAAGCTTGAACAAGTAAAGAAATGAATTGGAATAGACATAAATTACCTGCTTTGCTGATGTTGATGATTGTGGTGTACTCATGCGCCAGCATGGGAAACCCCGACGGTGGTCCGTATGATGAAGAGCCGCCAAAGTTTGTCAGGAGTACCCCCAAACCATTTGCCATCAATAGTAAAGAGAAAAAAGTAACCATTGAATTTGATGAATTTATCAAGCTGGAAAAGGCTGCGGAGAAGGTGGTAGTATCTCCTCCCCAGTTGGAACAGCCCGAAATCAAAGCCAGTGGAAGGAAAGTAGTGGTAGGATTGGTGGATTCGTTAAAGCCGAATACTACTTATACTATCGATTTCGCGGATGCTATTGTCGATAACAACGAGGGTAATCCGTTGGGTAATTATGCCTTTACCTTTTCCACCGGTACGACTATCGATACAATGGAAGTATCGGGGACAGTGCTCGGCGCTTCAGATTTGGAGCCGGTGAAGAATATCCAGGTAGGTCTGCACTCTGACTTGAGTGACAGTGCCTTTATGAAGAAACCATTCGACCGCGTATCCCGTACAGACAGTCGCGGACACTTCTCCATTCGTGGCATCGCTCCCGGCAAATATCGTATTTATGCCTTAATGGATGGTAATCAGAATTATTTATTCGATTCCAAGACCGAGATGATTGCTTTCAGCGATTCCATTATCATACCTGCCATGGAGGATGCCATGCGCCAAGATACGATTTGGAAGGATTCACTGACCATCGATACCATTAAGAGTGTGGGATACACCCGTTTCCTGCCGGATGATATTATACTGAGAGCGTTTAAGGAAGAAAATGACCGCCAATACCTTACTCGCAGCGAACGTGATAAAGAGAATCATTTTGTTCTTACTTTCAGTGCGCGGGCAGATACGCTTCCCACGCTGAAGGGATTGAACTTTGATGAACGGGATGCTTTTATCATCGAGAAGACCGACCGCAACGACTCTATCTGCTATTGGATTAAAGACTCGTTGATATATCAGATGGACACGCTCGAAATTCAGATGGATTACTTGGCAACGGATACATTGGACCGTCTTGTGCCGCAGACTGATACACTCTTTCTGGCAAATAAGTTGACTCGTGCGGAGCGGGAGAAACTGGAAGCCAAAGCAGCCGAAGAGAAGGAAAAGGAACGTAAGAAGAAGGAAAAGAAAGGAGAAACGATTGAGCCGGAACCTACCAAGTTCCTTACACTGAATGTGGATGCCCCTTCTGCTTTCGACCTTGATAGAAATGTATATCTGTCGTTCGATGAGCCTGTGGCAAGCATTGATACGGCGGCCATTCACATGGAAATAAAGAAAGACAGCCTGTGGGAAGAAATTCCATTTATGTTTGTGGCGGACTCCGTGATGCCCCGCAAGTATGAAATATTGGCGGAGTGGGAACCCGAAAAGGAATATCAGCTGTCGATAGACTCGATGGCCTTTAGGGGAATGTATGGCTTGCATACCAATAAGGTGAAGCAGACCATGAAGGTGAAAAAACTGGATGAATATGGAACTATCTTGCTGAATATTACCGGTGCCGATTCCACAGCAGTGGTAGAGTTGCTGGATGGAAGCGGCAAAGTGTTGCGCCGGCAACGGATAACTCCTCAGAATACGGCGGATTTCTATTATCTCAATCCCGGAACGAAATTCTATATCCGTCTGTTCAATGACCGGAACGGTAACGGAGTCTGGGATACCGGAAAATATTCGGAGCATTCGCAGCCTGAAGAAGTCTATTATTTCCCGAAGGTATGGGAGATGAAGGCAAACTTTGAGTTTGAGGAAAATTGGGATATCAATGCGGTCCCGGTTGAAAAACAGAAATTGGATGAAATAAAGAAGCAGAAGCCGGAAGAGACGAAGAAGATACAGGACAGAAACAAAGAAAGAGCTAGAAAACTAGGCCGATGAAAAAAATAATATCCATACTATTGTGCTCTTGGTTCATTATGTGTACCGCGGGAGCGCAGTGTGCTGCAAAGAATGAAGCTATACAAGCGGGCGAACTGTTGACTTATGACCTTAAGTTCAACTGGAAATTCATCTGGAAAGATGCCGGTGTCGCCCGGATGGATATGCAGGCAGTGACTTATCAGGGCAAGCCTTGTTTCCGCACCAATTTGGTGGCCGTCACGAATGGTATGGTTGATTTCTTTTTCAAGATGCGTGATACGCTGACTTGTATCACGACCAATCGGTTGGAGCCTCTTTATTTCCGTAAAGGAGCAGAGGAAGGTGACCGCTATACAGTGGACGAAGTATGGTTCAGCTATAAAGGTGATAAATGTATTGCCGACCAGCGCAGGATGCGTCGTGGTCGTGACACGGTGAAGACGCGTGACGAAAGCAAAGGATGTATATTTGATATGCTGAGCATTCTGATGCAGGCGCGTTCTTTCGATGTCGATGATTACACGGTGGGACAGAAAATTATTTTCCCGATGGCCACCGGAACCAAGATAGAAGACCAGACGTTGATTTATCGTGGGAAGAAGGTATTTAAGGCGGAAGGCGGAGTGAAATATCGTTGCCTTGTCTTTTCGTTGGTAGAGTATAAAAAGGGAAAAGAGAAAGAGGTGATTACCTTTTATATCACCGATGATAAAAACCATTTGCCCGTGCGCTTGGACCTTTATCTGAACTTTGGCTCCGCAAAGGCATTTCTGAAAGAAATAAAAGGAAACAGGCATCCGCTGACATCTATTGTCGAGAAGTGAAGGTGACTGCCATGTGGTCGGAGGTGGGTTGTGTCAAAACGTGGATAATGCTGTCGTTTCGCTCGCCCGAAAACAGTTTACTTTGTGTCTTCGGGCAGGCAAACCCTGCCCCTACAGCTGACGATGGGATAGGTCGGTTTAGTTTTGACACACTCCCGAATGTATACAGAGTAAAGCCCCTTTGCCTTATTCATCAAAGAGTTTGGCTTTTCTGGAAACCAGTCTCAAGGTGATTTTTCCTTCATTGATTATCCTTAAGATGTCTTCTCCACCTTTATTAACCTTGCATAGAGAAATCTTCGGTCCCATGATTTTATCAATGCGTACTTCTCCTACTTTATCTTCCATATAATTACCGTCAATCATCCCGTCTTCCATTACATCAAACCGCTGGCCTTCCTTTATCGGATCATCATATCCCAGATTGATATAAACTGTTTTAGCTTTTTTCCCATTATCTCCGGCAAGTTTCAAGATGCTGCCATAAACCTTAAAGTAATTCTCCACAAAGTTTCTCATTTCATACGGCATACCCAACAGTGAATGTTCCAACGCTGCAAACTGGCTCGCATCTTTGCCCGAAGACGAACCGGTTTCTTCATAAACCCTTGTACCGATAGTGGTTCCGTCACTGGTGCGAATCAAGTCCAACTGTAGCTTGAACTTTTCTTTGAAACTGTTCTCGCGGCTGTGATAGCGGCGATGCGAACTTCCATCGTCAGTAGCCTCGCGTGATACTAAATTTCCGCGTAGCAGATACTCGGCCCGGAAACGGCGTGCGTCTTCCAATGGACTCAGATTGAGGTCGGCGCCTACAGCCATCGCATCAACAATATTTACACGATTTGTTTGCTGTATGCCGTCCAATACAACACTCCGAATGGCATTGAGCACTTTATTGGGAACTTTGATTTCACTATTGAAATCATCTATATAAATCGTGTATTTCTGTGCGGATATCCCTAGGGATACCAGTAGTAACAGGCAGATTAATAGGACTTTGTCTTTCATTGCGTTATGGATTTGCAGGGTTTGTAATGCAGTTGTTTCACGAAATTAAAGATATTGTTGCTCATTTGCAAATGAATAGGGTTAAAAATACCCATTAAGGGAGTTATTTTTGGAATAAAATGATTGAGTGACTGATATAATGTTTATCTTGCATCTTTAAAAGCAGGAAATAAAGTATGAATAAGGTTGAAGAAGATAATATTAGGTTACAGCAGCTGGTCTCAATAGCCCGGATGGGGTGGTGGGAGGCCGACTTTAATGAAGGAGTTTATTATTGCTCAGATTTTGTGGCAGATTTGTTAGGTATCGAAGGGGGAAAGATTTCATTTTCGGATTTTGGAAATTTAATCTGTGCAGATTACAGGGAACGGGTGCTTGCAGAGTTCCGTTCGTTTAAGATGATGGACATCTATGAGCAAGTCTTTCCTATTCATACTAAGTACGGTGTCATGTGGGTAAGCACTAAAGTCGGTGACAAGCGGATTACTGATGATGGGCACGTTCGTATAATGGGCATGCTGCAATGTGTTTCGCGCCAGCGTATGAGTATGCAGGAAGATACGGTTGTCCGGCTGAATGATTTGCTGTATCGGTTGAACGGCATTTCCCGTTCTTTGTTGGATTTTCTTCATTCAGACGATGTGACGGGAGTCATTGATAAAATTTTGCGTGACGTGCTTTTCCAGTTTAAAGGAGACCGGACTTATATTGTCGAATATGATAAAATCAGTCATCTGCAAAGTTGTGTCCATGAGATTGTGGCCGAAGGAGTTGCGCACGAAAAGCGTTTTCAGTCCATTGAACCCATAGCATACGGCAGTTGGTGGGACACGCAACTGTTTTCGGGTATTCCTGTCATCCTCTTTACCTCAGATTCCATTCCCGCCGATGCGGTGGAAGAGAGGATGCGTCTGGCTGCCGCAGGAGTAAAATCCGTCATGGCAGTTCCCCTGAACTCCAAAGACGGAGTGTGGGGGTATATGGGAATTGAGATTATGAAGGAGTTTCGTGAATGGAGAAACGAAGATTATCAGTGGTTTGCTTCACTGGCGAATATCATCAGTATTTGTGTGGGATTGTATAAGGCAGAATCCGAGGCCTCGTTTGAACAACAGTATTTCCGCGATATTTATAAGAATATTCCTGTAGGTATCGAACTATACGACCGGGAGGGTACATTGGTGGATATCAATGATAAGGACCTTGAAATCTTTGGAATGACCTGTAAAGAAGATGTACTGGGAATCAATTTGTTTGCCAACCCGATGCTGTGTGACAACTGGGAGGATATGCTGAAAGAAGGAAAGTCTTTCAACTTTGGCTTTGAATATGATTTTGACCGGATAGGCGACTACTATAAAACACTAAAGCAGGGGCGGATAGAACTGATTTCAAAAGCCATTCCTATCCTGGACTCGTCGGGCAATCTGGTGAATATTCTGATTACTAATATAGACAACACGGAGACGAATAATGCGCATCATAAGATACAGGAATTTGAAGAGTTCTTTACGCTGGTGGGGGATTATGCCAAGGTGGGATATGCTCATTTCAATGCCTTGACGCGTGACGGTTATGCTGTCAGCAGTTGGTATAGGAATGTCGGTGAGAAAGAGGGGACCCCTCTTTCCCAAATTATCAAGATACATTCCCACTTCCATCCTGACGACCGTCGGGTGATACTCGCTTTCTTTGAGCAAGTATTGGACCGTACAGCCACCCATTTGCGCCACGATGTCCGTATCTTGCGGGAAGGCGGGAATTATACGTGGACACGGATTAATGTCATGGTGCGTGATTTCCGTCCCGAAGACGGTATTATTGATATGGTATGTATCAATTATGATATCACAGAACTGAAGGAAACGGAAATGATGCTGATAAAGGCGAAAGAAAAGGCAGAGAACCTGGACCGTTTAAAATCGGCTTTTCTTGCCAATATGAGTCATGAGATTCGTACTCCCCTGAATGCCATTGTTGGTTTCTCCGACCTGCTCATTCAGGCAGAGGACAAAGAAGAGCGTTCACAATATATGTCTATTGTGCACGAAAATACGGAGCTTTTGTTGCAGTTAATCTCTGATATTCTGGATTTGTCGAAGATTGAATCAGGCACTTTCGATTTTGTAGGAAGCACTGTCGATGTAAATGCGCTCTGTAGTGAGATAGTCTACTCACTGCGGATGAAGACACCGGCAGGGGTGGAACTTCGTTTTGAAGACCATTTGCCGCAATGTACACTTTATGTTGATAAGACCAGACTCACACAGGTGCTGTCCAATTTTATTAATAATGCATTAAAGTTTACGGTTCAGGGCAGTATTTCTTTGGGATACCATGAAGTGGGGAAAAATCGTTTGAAGTTTTACGTACGCGATACAGGAGTGGGTATTCCTGCAGACAAGGTGGATTCTGTTTTTGAACGATTTGTCAAGTTAAACAGTTTTGTTCACGGAACAGGGCTCGGACTTTCCATCTGTAAGAGCATAGTGGAGCAGATGGGAGGAAATATCGGAGTGGATTCTATAGAAGGGGAGGGCTCCTGTTTCTGGATTGTCATTCCCAAAGGGCAAGAAAAATAAGTTGTCTGTATATTATATATGGAGGGTGTCAAAATGAAAACGACATTTTAACACCCTCAGCTGAAATAAGGATAGAGACATCAACTTACTTGTTCAATTTCCAAGTAAATCCGTCTTTTGTATCTTTCACTTCAAAACCCAAAGCGGCCAGTTCGTCGCGAATCTTGTCGCTGGTAGCCCAGTCTTTATTGGCTTTCGCCTGCATACGTTGTTCCAGCAGCATATCCACCACTTTTCCGTAAGCCTCTTCACGAGCCTCGTTGTTGGCCGTTTCTTCTTTCAAACCGAGAATTTCGTACATGAAAAGAGGGAATAAGCTTTTCAGTTCTTCCAAGTCTTCTTCCGAAATAGTCGCTTTTTTGTCGAGAACCGTATTAATCATTCGTGCTCCGTCAAACAGATGAGCGATGACAATCGGTGAGTTGAGGTCATCATTCATCGCTTCATAGCATTTGGCACGAAGCTCTTTCACGCCATCGATGCCGGTAGTTTGTTTACCCGGAGTGATGCGGTCCAATCCTTTCACAGCCTCTTGCAGGCGTTGCAATCCTTTTTCTGCAGCTTGCAAGGCCTCATTGCTGAAGTCTACCGTGCTGCGATAGTGTGCCTGAAGGATGAAGAAGCGGATGGTCATCGGGCTATATGCTTGGGTGAGCAGTTCATGCGACCCGTTGAAGAATTCATCCAGGTTAATAAAGTTATGGTAAGATTTACCCATCTTCTGTCCGTTGATGGTAATCATGTTATTGTGCATCCAATAGTGAACCATATCGTCTCCCTGCGAAGCCACACTTTGTGCAATTTCACATTCGTGGTGCGGGAAAATCAGGTCCATGCCCCCACCGTGGATGTCGAAATGTTCACCCAGATATTTCTTACCCATAGCAGTACATTCGCAATGCCATCCGGGGAAACCGTTGCTCCATGGGCTGGGCCAGCGCATGATATGTTCCGGTTGGGCTGCTTTCCACAGGGCGAAGTCGGCAGGATTATGCTTTTCACTTTGTCCGTCCAATTCTCGGGTTGTGTTCAGCACATCGTCCAGATTACGTCCCGACAGCTTGCCGTAGTGATGGTCTTTGTTGTATTTTGCTACATCGAAGTAGACAGAGCCTTCACTTTCGTAAGCATATCCGTTTTTCATAATTTCTTCCACCAAACGGATTTGTTCGATGATATGTCCTGAAGCATGTGGCTCAATGCTGGGCGGAAGCACGTTGAGGGCTTCCATTGCTTTGTGGTAACGGTTCAGGTAATACTGCACCACTTCCATCGGTTCCAGTTGTTCAAGACGTGCTTTTTTTGCAATCTTGTCTTCACCTTCATCGGCATCATGTTCCAAATGGCCCACGTCAGTAATGTTACGCACATAGCGCACTTTATATCCCAGATGGGTGAGATAACGGAACAGGATATCGAATGTGATAGCCGGGCGAGCATGTCCCAAATGGGCATCACCGTATACTGTAGGGCCGCACACATACATACCTACATGGGGTGCATGGAGGGGAACAAAAAGTTCCTTTCTGCGACTTAATGTATTGTAAATGGTTAGTTTATTTTCCATAATTCATCCAATTAGAAATGCAAAGGTATAAATTAATGTGTGGAATAGGCAAACAATTAACAAAAAAAACGGATTCAGTATCACAATATATGAGGGAAAGTATATGCGATTGTGCAAAAGTTCTTGCGTAAATTTAATATGTCTGCCCATTACATCAATCCGTGGTCATTCGATGCCGGTATCAAATATGCGTTGGGTGTTCTCTCACCCTCTCACCCACATCTCCTTATCCCTGATGAATAGAGGGTTTCAGGGGTGAGAGATGAGGGTGAGAGATGGACAAAAAGGTGAGAACAGTTCTCTCATTTTGGGCAAAAAACGTATTTTGTGCATTCTTTCTTATACAAGTTGACACACATGGGCGTTGCTTCTTTCTGTTGCGTATGTCGCTGTTGCACAATGACTGCTTTCGCGTCGGTTGTTTCACTCTTTCAAACAAAGTGTTTCAACAGCCTGAAACACTTTGTTTGATGTCGTGAAACACTTTGTTTGACAGGATAAAACACTCTGTTATGCAGGCTGAAACACTTCATGCCGACGGAAGCGCGCGTGCACACGTATGTGGAAAAGTGTGCACACAGGGATACCGAAAATATACATTATTAGTCGAAAATAAGAGCTATGCTCTCATCTATCACCCCATCCCTCACCCTTATCTCTCACCACTGAAACACTTTATTCATCGGCTTCTTGATGATGCAGGTGAGAGGGTGAGAGCAAAATATGCTTTCTTGTGATAATTGTAGTTGTTTTTTGCACTTTTTGTTTTGAAATAAAGATGGAAGAGTTTTTTTAAAAGACCTAAGTCTTTTCCTGAAAGTCCAAAGTGTTTTAGTAAAAGACCTAAGTCTTTTTGAAAAACTCTTAGGTCTCTTTTTGAAACACTTTGGTCTTTTTCCGTTCTATGAAGCATTTATGCTTATGCAACTCAGTATAGTGAGTTTGTACCAAATGCAGAATATTATACCTTAGTTGGTAATCCTAAGTTTAATATTTATGATGGTAAGTTCTTAGGAGAAGATTATAATACTCTCAATACTCCGTTGACTGCTATTGATTATTCAAGCAGACATACAGGTCTGTCCCTATAAGATAATTCCTCCTCCCAACACCACGTCTTCTCGATAAAAAGCGGCTGCCTGTCCGGTGGCAATGGCGGTAAGCGGCTCGTGCAGTTGCACGTGGAGCGTATTGTCCGCTTGCAGTGTCACTGTGCACCGATTAGCTTGCTTGCGATAGCGTATTTTCACAATCACATCGTCCTTGCAGAGCAATGCGTCAGGATTTGTGATATTCCAGTCTTTCAATGTCATTTCTGTTTTTTCCAACGCTTTTAAATCACTTAATATCACTTTGTTTTCTTCGGGAAATATCTCTTTTACGAAGACGGCACGGTTTAAATCAATCCCCAATCCCCGTCGCTGACCGATGGTATAGAAAGGATAACCTTCGTGCCATGCAATGAAGTTTCCTGTTTCATCGAAAAATTTGCCGGGCTTAATGCTATTTTCCGGCAGCTCGCGGCGTAAAAACGTGCGATAGTCCATGGGACAGAAGCACACTCCCAGACTGTCACGTTTGCGGGCTGCCTTCAAGAAACCTCGTTCTTCGGCTATTTCGCGGACACGGGTTTTGGTGAGTTCCCCCATCGGGAGCAACATCCGTTGCAGGATATCTTGTGGAAGCCCCCATAAAAAGAACGACTGTTCTTTGTCAGGGTCTGCTCCGGCAGTGATGTGGTAAAATCCGTCGATGAAACGCTTGCGGACATAGTGACCGGTAGCAAAATGATAGATACCCAATTCGTCGGCCAACTGTTGTAGAAGTGGCCATTTGAGGTAATTGTTACAGAGCGTGCAAGGCACAGGGGTATGCCCGGCCATGTATTCGCGGATAAAATAATCAATGATTGTCTTTCGGAATATATTGCGAACGTCGTAGGTGATATGCTTGATTTTCAGTTGTTCACATAAAGTCCGTGCATCGTCCAAATATTCCGTATCTCCTTCTTTTTCATAAAAACGAAAAGTGACACCGGTCACTTCGTACCCGGCATCCTGTAACAGTAAGGCGGCAACGGAGCTGTCCGTTCCTCCACTCATTCCCAGTAGAACTTTATTGTTTGGCTTCATTGGGACAAAGATACGAAATCAAAATGAGTTCTTCACGGCTGTGAAGAAGCAATATCGAATGGCTCGTCTGACAAAGGGAATAGGATGAAAAAACATAGGCTTTACTCTTTGCCGGTCAGCTTCTTTATTTCCTCCCTCATTTGCCTGATGGCCGTGGATTGCACCTTCGGCTCTT
>NZ_CAOOSE010000015.1:0-101114 GCF_948499155.1 uncultured Phocaeicola sp.
GAAACAGGTGCATTCCAGGATGTTACTTTGCCCGCTACTTCTGACTCATTCGTAGCTGAAGCACCTTATAGTGATGTTCGTGTTATATTTGAAACAGCACGTTGGTCAAAATGGAGTGCGACTAATGCTCTTGCAAAAGAATTGCTGAAAGAATTCCCTGCATTGGCTGATATTAAAACAAACGATGTTGTTAAACAAGGCGGTAACTTGCCTTTGATTGTAACTCCCGCTAACGTGGAACTGACTGACAAGTTTGCTTTCGCTTTGCAGGGGGCAGATGGCAAAACTGCTGATATAGCTGTTTCAACTCCTGTTAAGGGATTGCCGGTTAATACTTCTATTCAAACTGAGTATATGCCTGTTAGTTTTGACCTTGATGGTAATGGTAAGATTGAAGGGGATGAAATTCAGTGGATGCATGTTGAAAAATACATGCAAACAAGAGCAGCAGAAAATGATTGCTTCTGGGCTTTGAAAGTTGAACCTGCTTATGATACTGCAAAGAAGAAATACGCTCAAGTAGCTAATGCCTCTTTGTCTATTGCAAATGAAAAGGGTACAACTGTAAAAACAGCTTTTGCTTACTCTGTAATGGCTGATGATAAAACAAACGCAGATGTAACTATCAAAGTGAATAAATCTGCAAAATATGCAGAAACCATTGATGTGTTCGAAAAACCATCTACTACAGAGGATGCTATCTTTACATTGAAAAACCAATATGATGGTCATTTCATCTTGTCTTTGACTAATGAAGTGCAAAAAGAAAAATATGGTTTGTCTGTGGAAGGCAGCAAATTGCATATTGCCAATATGCCGGCTAATGAAACTTCTATCAAAGTAAACATGAAGCTGATTGCTTTAGGTTTGAATGGCTCTGTTGCCGGTTCAGGAGAAAAGGCTGAAAACTATGTAGTTGAAATTACAATCAATCAAGGTGTAGAAACTACAGGTATTTTGGCTGATAAGGCTGTAACATTGGCTGCTAAAGCTACAGACGCTAAATTGAGATGGAATATCAAGGATCTGGGCTTGACTGCTGTTCAGTTGGATAATTTCTTGAAGGGTGACGTTAAGATGACTGCTACTCGCGAAGCAATGGAAGAAGGTCAGAATGGTGTTCTTGAAGAAAAGAAATATGTTGCATACAATGCTGCAGTTAACTTCTATGATGCTAAGGGAGATAAAATTACAGCAACTTATGGTGGTAATCCTGCTAACTATGTAACATTTGGATTTGATGTAGATGCTACGGCTACTCCTACTGAGTTGAAAGGTTATACTGCTGAGAAATTCTTACCGAAAGACTATGTTCTTACATTGACTTCTTCAGCTAAGGGTACAACTACTATAATTTACTCAGCTAGTGCTACATTGGCTGTTTCTAACCCCGATGTAACTGCTACTTATATCAAATTGGTTCCTGCATTTGTAGAAAACAATGTATTCCAAATTACAGGTAAGGTTGATGTTAAGAATGGTAAAGTAACTTATAAACTGGCTGATGGTCTGATCTTGAATAATGGTACTGCTTTGAAAGGCTTTATTGATATGGATTATAAGAACTATATCGATAATGGTGGTGATACTGAAGATAAGGCTGCTTATGGCAATTATAACTGGTTAGGTGACGATAAGAAAGCTGATCCGAATGCTGAATTGTCTGTTAATGTATGGAAGACTAAAGCTCAAATTGGCAATACTTGGACTGCGGCAGAATGGAACCAGTTGTATACTGAACGTAACATCCGTGCTGTCTACACATGGTTTGGCAATGACAAGAACATAGATAAATTTGACTATAAGGTAAAAGTTAAGAGTGAAATCTTCAGTGAAACTCCTGCTGAGGCAATCATCATGGATGCCACTAAGTTGTCAGCTGTATTCGGTGGACAGAACGGGACTAATACTATTGATATCCAGAAGGCTATCACTAAGGCTTTGGTTGCTGCCGGTACTGACAAGGATAAAGAATATAATTTGTTTGCAACTACTGGTAAAAAGAATAAATATAATGACTACATTGCTGGACCGAAAATGAACGATGGATATGTTGTTACTTCAGCTGGTAAACCTATCGCTATCAAAGCTGATGATTTGATGGATATGGGTATGACTATGGATCAGTATATTGCATATACTTCAACTACAAATAAGCCAACTTACTACTTGAAACTGAAGTCTGCTATTTATTATAACGGCAAAGAATATGCTACAATTGATGAAGCAAAAAATGCTGTTCTAGCTGCATTAGATGAAACAGCTACTGATGAAGCAAAAAATGCTGCTGCTAAAGAAGTTGAAGACAATGCTATTACATTGAAAGGCTGGAATGATTTGTATACAGCATATGATACATATTACAAATTGGATACGGAAAAGGGACAGTATAAATTGTCAGGTGTAGCTTCTGCTGATAAGATTCCTGCAGATGATGCAACTCTTATATCATTGTTCAATAGCTATAACAGTTTAACTGTATTAACACAGAAAGAAGGAACTGAAGTTCAGAATGCAACTCCTGCTGATTCTCGTATCGCTAATGTCAACATCGCATTTGCTGATGCTTTGGAAGCTACTAAATACTTCCAGAATGTAGCTACTAATGGTGTGGTTTCCGGTACTACAATCACAGCCATAGATAGTGCTCCTGCCGATGTAACAGGTGGTAAAGTAACTGTTCCGATGCAGATTTCTGTAACAGATATCTGGGGCAAGACCATGGTACGTACATTTGATGTTACTGTAACTACAAAATAATCAACCTATAAAGTAAAAGCTTGCTTCCCCTTCGTGAGAAGCAGCTTCTACCCAAGGTAGAAATTATAAACTCTTTCAAGCGGGGAAAGAAAGCGCATCCGGCAACGGGCGGTTCTTTCCCCGCTTTCTTACTTTAAAAAGAAAATGACTATGAAGAATTATTTATTTCTGTCCCTATTATTATCTATAGGTATCTGCGTGGGATGCTCTTCCTCAGACGACAACAAGCCCAAAACTCCTGATGTGGAAATCCCCTCAGTAGACGAGTTGACCTCCATACAAGTAGGTCTGGTGGCCTATTACACTTTCAATAATAGTACAGGTGATGACGGTACCTCCCACCACTATGATGCAGCCCTTATCAATCATCCGGAGATGCTCTCGGATACCCCTTCGGGCAGAGGAAAGTCCGTCTGGTTGAAGAAAGAAGAAAAACAGTACATCAATATTCCCTACCAATTATTCAAGAACACTACTTATTCTGCCACCTTATGGGTGAAAGATTTTGGAGCGGGTATCCTGTTGTCTGCGGTAAACATAGACAAGGCGTTGGATTTCCCCTGCTTGGCAGCACGTACAAAGAGTGGCAAGTTTGAACTCTATTCCAATAACCGGGCAGACTTTAGTAAATCGTATGCCTTTTCCTACCCCTTCAGTACTTTGCAGGATGGGAAGTGGCACATGATTGGCTTCACCCATATTCCTAATGGTGACGGATTCAGTTGTGAAAAGAAACTGTACGTAGATGGTAAGTTTGTAGCCAACTGTGAAGGCGTGTACGATGTACCTTCTTCTATCAAAATACAAATAGGCGGTGACTGTGACGGACATTATAGCAGTTTCTCAGAAGATATGAAACTGGATAACATACGTATCTATGACCGTGTGCTCGAAGCGGAGGAAATGGATGCGATATATCGTTTGGAACGGCTGCAATAAATAAAGGCAGGGCATTTTGAGAGCTTGTTGGAATATGGATACATTTGATTCTAAAACAGAGGAATTCATTGATGCCTATGTCACTGCATTGCACCAGAACACTGCGGCTGTTTTTCTAGGGGCAGGTATGTCCAAAACATGCGGCTATGTGGACCGGACCGAACTGATGAGACCTGTAGCCGCGCATTTGAGACTGGATGTTGCCAGAGAGAGCGACTATGCGTTACTGGCTCAATATTATGTGAACGACGAACGCAACAGAGGGGCGTTGAATAAATTGTTGTTTGATAAAATGACTCCTGATAAAGCGACTTATTCCGAACGGCACACCATCCTGTCCCGGCTTCCTGTTTCTGTTTATTGGACTACCAATTATGACGAATTGATGGAGAAAGCACTGAAAGCGGAAGGAAAAAGAACAGATGTGAAAACCTGCATAAGCAATTTTATCCATCCGTTAAGTGGAAGTGACGCTACCCTGTATAAAATGCATGGTGAGGCATCAAAGATACATGATGTGATTATAACCAGACGCGACTATGAGGGATACAACGACAAATACCAAATATTCAGTGACCAATTCCAATGTCACTATGCCTCTAAAACCTTTCTTTTTCTCGGATTCAGTTTCTCGGACCCGAATATCAATTTCCTGCTCGGCCAGATAAAGAACAGGTATGGAGAGGATATGCCCGTTCATTTTTACATCACAAAAAAAGAAGATGACGCATACTTGAAGCAGAGGCAGAAGCATCAAACCGCCTTTCTGCAGACTTATGGGATTAAGACCGTATTCATAGAGGATTATTCAATGCTTGTGCCTGTTCTGAAAGAGATAGAAAACCGGTATAACCGAAAATATGTACTCATAGCCGGTAGTGCCGACGGATATGGTGACTGGGACACCCGACGTGCGGAGCTTTTTCTTTATCATCTGGGGTACCAGTTAAGAAAGAAAGATTATCAGCCGGTAAGCCAGCTGGGGAACAATATCGGAAAACTGGTGATGATGGGAGCTAATAAATGGGAACAAGGCGGTGCGAAATCTTATAGGACATGGACGCAAAAGGTATTGCCTCCTCCCGCAGAGGATGATGCGGACTTCATCTCCCTTTCTTATTCGGGGATAGGGGCCTGTATTTATTTGTTTGGCAACGAAAAGGAAAGCGAGGAGCTGGTTGACACCCCGACTTGGGAGCGGGAACTGAATGCTTTCTATAGGAGTGGCTTGAATATAGTGCCTGTGGCCAGCACCGGGTTTGCCGCAAGACGAATGTGGAAGAGAATCAGTGACCGTCCTGAAATATACGGTCATTGTCTTAAATATGACTCCCCAGCAAAAGAAACGGGGATTTTTAACAGCCTGGGAATACCTTACGAAGAGAAGGGAATTCCGGCAAATGGTTTCAAGGACTATTTGGACGAGCCGGAACTTTTGCCTGATTATGGATTGATACAGACTATTATAAGAGCTTTGGATATAAACCTTTAAAACAAAATATGCTATGGATGAATTCATTAACAAAAATGAATATAAGTATGATATATTCATTTCTTATTCCAGTACCGACAGACCTTTTGTGCAACAAGTGGTATATACCTTGAAAAACAACGGTTACCGGGTGTGGCGCGATGAGGATATCCTCTTCAAATATAGCGGAGAGAGATATAGACCCCATGTTGAGAGTGGGATAGACGAAAGTGCAGTGGTGCTTTATATTCACTCCAACTCGTCGGTACGAAAGACTTTCGTGCAGAACAAGGAACTACCTTATGCCCTGAAGAAAAAAAAGAAAATCTTGCTTTATCCGCATGGGATTAAGTCCAGACCTAAAAATCCAGAAATGTGGAGCATCCAGCGTGTAGCCATAGCAGATAATCCGGAAACGGGAGAAAAGGACGAGATGTTCAGCATCCTTTCCGCTGTACAGCGTTGTTTCGGTGACCTGACCCCTTCAGGCCGATATGTGAAGCTTGAGACATGTAGTGAGATATGGTCACCGGAACACATAAGCGCGCAACTGACCAATGTAAAATATATTCTGCCAATTCCCGAGAGCAGAAGGGAGGAACTGAGAAGTCTGGGATTTTATTCCGAAGCATCGGAAGATACACGGATGCTGGAAAGACTCCGCTGCTTTTTCAAGAAGTATTATAATGATAAAGACGCTGACACTTTCATTGAAGAGACGGCCTGTGAAGTGGCGGATTATGTTCTGGAACGTTTGAGAAGCCATGCTACCATGTTCAACGGACCGATGGTCGGTGTTTCTGAAATTACTGCCCAAAGATCGCCGGACGGAATAGAAACCCATTCATTGACGATGAAAATGTATCGTTCGGACTATTTCACCTTCAAGGTAATGAGCAAAATATATGGGAATTTGATTGCTTCTCTGGGTGACAAGGAGAATCCTTTTGATATACATACCGTTGAGGACATTCCTCATTATGCTCCTTTCCTCTGTTCTTTGGGAATGGGAGGCTTTCTGTTACAGAAAGAAGAACAGAAAGAAAGTGCCTTGTGGATAAAACGCAGTTCGGGATGCGAGGCTGCCAACCTTTATCATTTCAGCTATGACGAGACTGTGGCTATAAAAGACTTGGAGGAGGATGGGAAGACTGTGAATCTGTATGGAACATTATACCGAGGTATCAAGGAAGAATTGGGACTGTCTGGTGATGAACTGATGCACGAGGGAGGAATTTTCGAGATAGGTGTGATTCTGACTTCCAGCCGGATAGAATTGGAATTGCTGTCTTTCCGGGTACTGCATCCTTCGGCTCACTCCCGCTTCCCGGAACTGCTTGAAGCGGCAGATGACTCCAAACTGGAGGTGGGCGAACAGTTTTTCTTGCAATTGGGAGATTATAGACGGGAGTTGGCAGGACGTTTCCCTACTCCGGAGGCATTAGCATTGATACAGCGTCTGGAGGTACGTTATAAGGATGAGATGTTACTGAAGCAGAAACGTAATACGCTGTTGGTGCAGATAAGCCCTCTGGCCGAGGTGGGCAAAGGTGTGAAGACTGACGACTTTGTGATAGTGGGTGACCGCTGCCGCATAGGACAGGAATGCAAGATACACCATTTTGTTCATATCGACGAAGATGTGGTGATAGGCAATCGGGTGAAGATACAGAACAATGTGATGATTCCGCACGGAGTAACTCTGGAGGATGGGGTGTTTGTAGGTCCGTCCGTGGTATTTACCAATGATAAGAATCCTCGTTCCATCACTCCGGATGGTCAATTGAAATCGGGTGATGACTGGACGATGACACCTACCGTAATAAAGGAAGGTGCGTCACTGGGCGGTGGCGCGGTAATTGTCTGTGGAGTGACCATAGGCAGATGGGCGATGGTAGGTGCAGGCGCCGTGGTGACCAAAGATGTTCCGGACTATGCATTGGTCGTGGGCTGTCCTGCCAAAGTGGTAGGGAGAGTGAATGAAAAAGGAGAAATCGTAGCTAGGGAGGAGTTATGAGTAGGATAGATGCATACCGCTATCAGGTAGTGTTGCTGGGAGATTCCACTTTTCTCCAATCGGTCTCTCAGGACTTGCAGCAACAATTAGAGGACAAACTGGCGGAATTGTCTATAGACCATAAACTAGTGAGGCTGCTTGTGTCGGAGAAGGCCTCGGAGATAGATTACAGCTTGCCGGTGGTGGGACTTTATTTCGGTGGCGCGGCATGGGAGGAGAGGTTTGAAACCGACTCTCCCGTTTTACAGTCTCTGCTGGATAAGGGCATCACTGTGTTACCGGTGGTAAACAGTTCGGATAGGTTCCGGCAGAATGTGCCGAAAGAATTGCATCCTGTCAATGCCATGCGCCTGGGGTCCGGAACTTCCGAAGAACGATTGGCTTCTGTTCTGAACTTTATCTTGCAGGAGTTCCATTTGTTACGCCATCACCGGAAAGTCTTTATCAGTTACTGTCGGGAAGACGCTCTTACTCAGGCTATGCACTTGTATGATACATTATCGGCTCATGGGTTCAATGTTTTTTTGGACACGCACAGCATTAGTAAAGGAATAGATTTCCAACAAGAACTGAAACACCAGTTGATGGATGCGGACATGATGGTAGCATTGCATACTGATAATTATATGAGTCGGGACTGGGTGAAGGAAGAGTTGAATGAAGCCAGTGTTCTGCAAATAGGAGTGATAGAGTTACTGTGCACAGACCAAGGGGACGGACAGGCAGGAAAGAGTATACCGGGTAGCTTGGGATTGCCCATTATAATGAAAAAGATGGATTTGTTGTGTCCTGTCCGTTATCAGGAGATTGAGGAAAAGATAGCCCTTGCCGTAGAACGTTTTTTGGCGAGGAGTTTGCAGGCCCGTATTTCCAATTTGATGGGACCTTTTATAAGTTGGCTGAAAAAAGAGAATTTATCTTATACGCTACATCCTTCACATGTGGTATATGCAGAAGAACAAGATAAAAGGATTTTATTTGTGCCCGCAATAGGTATCCCTGACGCCAAGGTGATGGATGACGCCCGACTGTGGATACAGGAGTATTTGCAGGATGAGGCAGGAAGGCAGGAGGTGAAAGTGTGCCTGGTATACGATCAGCTGTACATGAAGAAGAAATGGATGGAACATCTGCAATGGCTGGATGGGTACTTACCGGTAAAGACTGTTTGTATCCGTGAGTTGGATTCATATTCATATCATCATATATTGGAAAAATGGAAAACAAATTGAAGCATATTTTTCTGTCGGCCAGTATTCCTTCTCCGGAGCGGGATGCGAAATACTATGAAACTGCCGATATGATAGGCATCCGTGACGCAGTCCGCGCATTGGCCGCCACTATTCTTCCTCATGCCCGGTTGGTATGGGGAGGTCATCCTTCCATAACTCCCCTGATTCGTGAGGTGCTGGAAAGAGTAGGAATTAGTTCTTGTGAGATAGAAAAGCATGTGACCCTGTATCAGTCTGCTTTCTTTGAGGGCATGTTCCCCCCAGACAATGAATGTGTGGAACATATAATCTTGACTCAGGTAAGGTTCAGCCAAGGTGTGAAAGACCGCAAAGCCAGTCTGACAGAAATGCGTGAGCAGATGCTTGCTCCTGCACATAACTATGTAGCGGGTATTTTTATTGGAGGCATGGAAGGAGTAGAAATTGAATATGAACTGTTTAAAGAACATCATGCCGATGCGTTACTATTGCCGATGGCAAGTACGGGAGGTGCGGCATTAGAGATTTATAACCGGAATCGGGAAAGTTTTGATATACGTTTGAAGAATGACTTTGATTATCGGACTTTGTTTAGCGAACTGCTGAAGGACAGGCTGTAAGAGTACTGTCTGAGCCGCCCCCGATGCTTTGGCAAGAGCCTGTTGGTAGCTACATTGGAAGCCTATTTCCCAGGTAAGTATGTAGATACAGAAGTGAAAAGTGTTATCGACGAGTAGATAATAGCTTTACATGCATAATATGCGCTGTTTTTCCTTCAAACCTGTCAGCCATACCCTACCCCAACAATGGATTCCGTATCGGCTGACGGATTTGAAGTTTTTTGTTCCTAATACGGTATCCTGTTAAGATACAGACTTTTTTAGAAAAGTTCTTTCAATACTTGCTTGTTGGCTTCATCGATGACAGCCGTATCCAACGACGACAAATAAATCATGGTCGTTCCTTCGGAATCATGTCCCATGCTCTCGCTGATGACAGACAAAGGAATATGCTTATGTTTCGCCACGCTAGCCCATGAATGGCGCGCACAGTGCATCGTCAACGGATGGGTAAGCCCTACCATCCTGCCTATGTCCTTCAACCTGCGATTCATAAGAGTGATGGCATTTTTATACTGCTTTCTTTCGTCCACACCACTGTTTTTGAGAATGGGAAGCAGATAAACAGTGCGATTCCAGGAATATTTCTTCACAATATTTTCCATACATCTCTCCCACCTGATATGGAGCAATTGCCCCGTCTTCTTCCTTTTATAGGATAAAATACCTTCCGACAGGTCTTCCTTACGCAAGTAGGCCATATCTACAAAAGACATTCCGCGAGTGTAGAAACTAAACAAAAACATATCGCGTACATAATCCAAAGTCGAGTTTGGAGGCAATTCCAACAACCTTATCTGCTTTATCACACTGAGCGGAAGGGCACGCTTGATGGTTTTGCACACTCCTGTATAGACATGCTTGAAAGGATAGCGCTGCAAGGTAATTCCTTGCTCCACCGCACGATTGTACACTGCCCGAAGGATGCGCATATAGAAAGAGACAGTATTCATGCTCACTCCATTGCCCTTTAAATAGGCTTCATAAGCCACCATCATGTCTGAGTCCATTTCACTTAGCGATACATCTTCGCCATTCGTAAATCTCATAAAACTATTAAATGCAGCCGCATAGGTTTCACCTGTACGAGCTTGTTCCGACTCTCTCAAATGAGTAATGTTCGTCTGCATAAATAGTGCCAGGGATTTTTTACTTGAACACCTGTTCTTTAGGTTAATTGTAATCATCGTAATCTAATCTTTAAATTATTTTTCTGACTTAACAGCATCCGACAAAGATAAGTTGTCTGTTTTTTTATTCCTTTGCAATTGAGAAGATAAAACGATGAAGGCATAAGGTATTTTATAAAATGGGACTATTCGCTATGATTACAGGGCGTTCACCTCTGTCTTTAACCGCCCCAAGAGGAAAAATCTCATTTCCCGGGGTTTTATTTCTTTGGTCTGTCTAAAATCCCCCATTTCATCGAAAGAACGGTTAAGAGGAAAGAATCTCATTTCCACTTAACCGTTCTTATTTACAACATGATTACCGAACTTGCCTGCCATAGGCAGAAAGACAAGCTGTTCTCCGCCTTTGTGACAAAAACAAAGGCATAAAGAGAGCGAAATCCGTCTCCCCTACTATAGGCGGTTTTGGATATCCGTGTTACTCAAGTTACGTTCTTTACGTTTGATATCGGCACCGAAGTTATAGCTTACCCCGATACGGAAGCTCGTATAGGTAAAGGTATTGTTGAACTTCGTATAGAGTCCGTTGGAGTAACTGGTTCCGCGCATATTCTTCACCAAAAAATCGCTTACATTCAGGCTCAGATTCAGTTTGTTGCCCAACATACTGTAACGGATACCTCCACTGGCTCCATAGGAACCTTCCCGATGAATCACCTGGCCATGACCCGGTCCGGAATAGTAACCGGAAAGACTGGCAACCAACGTTTTGGCTGTATTCAGATAGAATGTGTTGCGGATATTGATGTTATAATCCCAACCGGAATTTTTAGGATGGGTTTCGGGCGCGCTGGAAGTGGTCCTGTTATACTTTAACGTGTGCTGGGCAAACGTCTGCAACCACCCCAAACGGAACGTATAAGAGTTGGTAATACCGAAAGAACGGTTTTTCATATAGTTGTCCCACAAAGTGGAAAGAACATGTGTTTCCTCGTTCAGCATCAGCCGCTGCGAGAATACATCAGTGGCATACGAATAGAATATAGAGAAATTCAAATTGTTCTTCAGGGTATAAGAGAGCTCTGCATTATAGCGATAACTGGGTTTCAGGTCTTCTTTTCCGCGATGTTCGCTATATTTGTTTTCGTAAGTAAGGAAAGGGTTCACCATATTCTGTGCCGGACGCGAAATGCGGCTGGATATATTCATATTCAACACATTATCTTCATTCGGCTTATACATCAGATAGAAAGTAGGGAACAAGCGGGTATAGTCATGCTTGTCCGTTGTCTGCTGGGACTCGGAAATGCCTGTTGTCCGGGTATGCTCCAGACGAAGACCGGCTTTCATTGAGAAATGGGAGCCAAAGTTATGGCTATAGTCGGCATAAAGGGCATAGATTTGTTCTTTATACCGGAAAAAGTCATTTTGAGTGAAAGACACATTGGAGTTATCATACATCAGACGGTTGCGCGTGTCGGTGAAAGATGCTTTCGCACCTGTCGTGAAGCTGTAACTGTCACCGGGAAGGATGAAATCGAGTGCAGAAGAGATTACATCTACCGTACGGTGCTGATTCTTATCATAATTAAACTCCGAGCCGGGGATTATTTCTCCTGTCGGCAGGTGGCTTTCAGAATCAAAATCGAAGAATGTATTGGATTTGTCTTTCAGATAATCGACATCCCATATCATCTTGTGTCCTTTATCTCCCCATGACTTATCGACGTGGAAGTTTACATTCACACGATTCTGTGAATAGTCCTTATCATCACGGCCGAGCATGAATGAATCGGTACGAAGTTCCTGAATGTCGTGCACTTCGGTACGGTTGTCGGTTACATTATTGGGAGCATTGTTGATATAGGTAAGTTGGGTACCTATATTCCATTGTCTGCCCATATCGATATCTATTCCTCCGTCTACATAAAAGGAAGAAAGAGAATAATCGCTTTCGGAACGGCTGCGCCATGTTTGGTCGGTATAGAAACGCCCGTTACGCTCCACATAGCCGGTTTTACCGTAACTTCCGCTACCGTTCAGGTAAGCGGTTACGCGTTGGCGATTGAACTGTAGGCTCAGGCCGCCATACCCATAGTTATATTTCTCACCATACAGATAAGAGCCGAAAGCGTTTCCGCCGATATGGTCTTTGACACGTTCCTTGAGGCGGATGTTAAGGATGCCGGCATTGCCTTCGGCATCATAGCGGGCAGGAGGAGTGGTAATCACTTCTACCTTGCTAATTTGAGAAGCACTGTAGGAGCGAAGAAAATTAATGAGTTCCTCACCGGAGAGTTTGGTCTCACGGTCGTTGATATAAATCTTGATTCCTCCTTTTCCTATGATGTCGACCCCGCTTTGAGACACGCGCAAGCCGGGTACATCGTGAAGGAGATCCAATGCATTACCGCCTACGCTGGCAATAGAGTTTCCCGCATCAAAGACAACACGGTCTATCTCACGCCTGATAATGGGCTTGGCGGCTGTCACAGTCACCTCACTCATCGCTATGGACGAGTTTTTCAATACTAAACTGCCTAAATCAGTATCTTTGGATAGGGTAAGAGGCAACGACAAATCCTGATAGCCCAACAGGGTAATACACAGTAAATAGTTCCCTTTGGGTTCTTGCAACCGGAAGCAACCATTCGTATCGGTAATCATTCCATCCAGATACGTACTGTCAGTGGAGTGAAGCAATATAACATTGGCCACTTCGACAGGAGTTCCCGTCTCATCTTTCACACATCCTGATAATCGATAAGTTTGTGCCGTGATTGTTCCCCATGTACAACATAAAAGGACGAATAGGGAAACAAGTCTTTTTCGTAATAAAGTTTTCATTCTGTAATTCGTTTTGTTTGGCACAAAGGTAACAGCAAGAAGGGGCTTAAACAGACTAAACCAGGAAATAAAAAGTCTTAATCAGAGAGAATTATTTCACTGATTATCAAACAGTTTGATTTATAAAAGTCTTAAATAGGGCGAATCGAATCTTAATGGAGACTAAATCCGTATTATGCTGCCTGCGTATTATTTATATATTCCACAATATCTCCTTTCTCATCCATTCCCAACTTCTTTCTGATGGCTGTTTTGCGAACATACACGCTGGCCACGCTCTGTTGTGTCACCACCCCGATTTCTTTTGTCGAGAAGTCGGCACACAACAAACAACATACCTGCTTTTCTTTCTCGGAAAGCAAGTATCCGTAAAGCGTCTCCATCCGGGAATAAAATCCGCTATAAATAGTATCGATAACCTGATAAAGGTCTTCCCACACCAAAAGAGTATCTACAGGAACCTCCTTGTTGGTGATTCCCGATATGCGGCGCAGCAAGTCCTGATTCTGCGAAGTGGGAGCAGTCGCCACCAAACGGATAATACCCAGTTGCTTCAACAGTATCTTTTTAAAGAAGGCGCTGTCATGCTCTGACTCACTCGCTTTATTCGCGTCTTCCAATAGCCGGGTAAGTGTTTCGACACGGTCTTCGGCTTCCGCCAAACGCAGGTGTCGATTGCGAATATAAAAGAAAACACACAAACCACCCACCGCAAAGATAAATAAGAAAGTGACCAGTAACAGTTGTGTACGCTGACGGTCGATTATCAATGTATAATTCTGACGTTCGAGCTTGATTTTTGTATCCATCTGTTGCTGTATGGTGCTCTGCTTGTTCCAATCTGCCAAGATAAGGGAATCGCCAAACCGTCCGGTTCTAATCGTCGAGATACTACCTTCCATAGCGTAGTCCACCACATTCTGTAATTCATAGAGCAAAAGGCGTGTACTGATGTTCACACCAGACTGCTGCTCTGCTTTCGCTTCAGCTTGCCACGCCATATCCAGATAATATGCAGCCGAATCAAGTTGCCGCAAATAAAGAAAGTTCTCAACCAGGATTGCATGGGTGACAGCCATCTTTTCACGATATACCGGCATCAACTCCCAAACACGGCGAATCAGTGCATTTGATTTCTCCACCTTCTCGGAACGCATCAGGTTAGAAGCATAGTTCCGCATATAATGGCATAAATATGCTGTATCTTTATTGGCTTCAGCCATCGCAATGCTCTTCTCATAATAATAAGTGCAAGAGTCGTCGCCAACCAGCCCAAGATTAATGGCGAGAAAATAAAACATTCCTGCCAAATCAGGGGAAGTAGTGTCAGGGGAATAAGCCAAGGCCTCTTTCACATGGCTGACCACCTTACGGTAATCTCTGCGAAGCTCGTAAACAATATTCGCCTTATAATAAAGCAGGTCGCGGACATTGACGGAGTCATTGGCTTGCTTTGCCCGTGCCACTCCGCTATCCAGCTCTGCAATGGCATCATCCAGCCGGTCTATCCATTTCAGGTAGTTCGCCTTCAGGATATAACCTTTCATCACTTTCTCTCGGTCGCCATGTTTGCGAAAGTAATCCACCGCTTTAGGCAATAAAGAATCTTCTGTCATCGATATATTTCTTGCGCTATGGACCATCGCTTTTATCCATACATAACTCATCAGTTCTTCTTCCGAAAACTCGGCCAAATGTTCTTGCTGTTGCGCAAGCAGAGACAGGACACTATCAGGATAATCCGCCATCAATGAATCGGCGCGCTGTAGCAAAGCACGATGATTGGACGGACGACATCCGGCAACAAACAGCAATATGATAATAATTCCCCAAAGGAAAGGTAATTTCTTCATGATATAAATAACAAAGTTATGCCACAAAGATACAAGATTTAAACAAAAACGCATGGTTATTCCTTATAAAGAATTATATTTGTAAACGAACTCTACAAACCCTATATCTGTTATGAAAAGGATAAAATTCATATATTGGCTGACAGGGTTCTGCGTACTCTGTTCCTGCAACTCGAAAGCGGAAAACGACACGCAACAGGCCGCCGCTTTCGAAGTCCGGGATTCCATAGCCGAAACTCCTGCCGAAATTATAGTGAAGGAACTGGCAGCTGAAGATATAAGAATAGAAAAAGAACTGCTTTATGACAAGCATACTTTGGAGGATGTCTATCCTTATAAGGATACGACACGCTGCTTTCAATGGGAAAAGATAAAAGAGAGATTAGCCTTGTTGGAGAATATCCGGCAGAAACCATCACAATGGTGTATCCTTCAGAATTATAAAAACCGAAATGGAGAAGCTCCGCTGGTCAAGAATTTTAAACGGGATGCTTATAAACGTGTGGCCGATACTTTGGGGGTGGAACGATACCAGGGAGTGCCGTTATACGAGCTCAATGATACGCTCACCCCGGTACGTTATGGACTGGATGGGCTGCTGACGCGCCATCTGGGTACGGATGGAAAGTTTACGAAAGTCACACCTCTATATATAGGAGGAGAATGGTATGCACCTACCAAATATGTGAAGCTCATTCCTGATACTGTTGTTTTTGATAAAGCTATCTTTGTAGACCGCCACAACCAGAATATCACGACCCTGGAACGAAAAAAAGAGGGGGAATGGTTGGTGCGCAGCATGAATCCGGCCACGACAGGGCAACGGCGGCCGCCTTATGCACAGCCCACACCACTGGGTATGTTTGTCTTGCAAGAAAAGAAGCCAAAGATGATTTTCCTCAAAGACGGCTCCACCGCAACCGGAGGTTTTGCCCCTTATGCCAGCCGCTTCAACAATGGTGGCTACATTCATGGTGTGCCCACAAATGCACCGGCAAAAGGTATTATCGAGTATAGCTATACTTTAGGGACGACACCCCGTTCGCACATGTGCGTGCGCAATGCAACCTCACACGCCAAGTTCATTTTTGATTGGGCACCTGTTAATGAGGCAATTATATTTGTTTTGGAATAGAAATGTACGTAACTTTGCACCCATTATTTAGTTTTCACCTATGTACAAAGCTTTTTTATTTCTAGTCCTGTTTTTCTTCCCATTCAGTAACGTATCCACCCGGACATCTGTCCCCGAGGAGATGGCAAATATGGTCATTCCTGAAAACGAAGCACCGGACGGCGAAGCTTTATTTGAAGAAATGGATTTGGGAGGGATTGTAAACTTTCTGGCATTCAGGCAAGCTGTGCAAGGTTACAACAAAATAGAACAGAAAAAGAAACCTGTATTAACTCTTATCGACTTTACCAAACCGTCGACCGAAAAGCGTTTGTTCGTGTTCGATATGAAAGACAGAAAGCTACTTTATTCATCAGTGGTAGCACACGGCAAGAATAGTGGAGAAAACTATGCCACTTCTTTCTCCAATACGGTCGGTTCGTATAAAAGCTCACTCGGTTTCTATCTCACCGGAAGCACTTACCAAGGAAAGAATGGTTATTCATTATTATTGGATGGACTGGAGAAAGGAATCAACGACCGCGCACGCGAGCGTGCCATTGTAGTACATGGCGCCGCTTATGCCAATCCTTCCGTATGCAAGTCCGGAAGACTGGGAAGAAGTTTCGGATGTCCGGCATTGCCGCAGGCACTCACCAAACCAATCATTAATACAATAAAAGGAGGCAGTGTACTCTTTATTTATGCCAACAATAAAGAGTATATGACGAAAAGTACTATTTTACCGCCTCTACAACCGCAAGAGTGGCTCTCTGAAACTCGAAAAACAGCAAATCAGCCATCTTCTTTCTAGAATAAGAAGTTCTTTTAAAATTCTCTTTCCTTCTTTTTTCTATAAAAACCAGGGGAAGAATATGCATAAAGTCATGATTAAATAGAATTACCCGACCAAAAAGATAACACAAAGGGAATTAACCTATCAGATGCCGGCTTCACCAATCTACGAGAATCGCTTAAAAATTTCCCTCATGCATCCTTACCCGAATTAGAGGATTTATTTGTACTTTTGTTCGCATAACAAAAACACACAACAGTTATGGTGCTCAATTATATTTGGATTGCCTTCTTCCTAACCGCCTTTGCAGTCGCATTGGTACGACTCGTTTTGCTGGGAGATACCCAAGTCTTCCCCGAGATTATCAACTCAACCTTCAGTTCTTCCAAAACTGCATTCGAGATTTCATTGGGATTGACCGGTGTGCTTTCACTCTGGCTTGGAATTATGAAAATAGGTGAGAAAGGAGGAGTCATCGCTTTATTCTCTAAATTGCTGAGCCCTCTGTTTTGCAAACTTTTCCCGGAGATTCCCAAAGGACATCCGGTGACCGGGAGCATCTTTATGAATCTGGCGGCAAATATGCTGGGGCTGGACAATGCAGCCACACCGCTAGGACTGAAAGCAATGGAAGGTTTACAGGAACTGAACCCCAAGAAAGACACAGCCACTAATCCGATGATTATGTTTCTGGTCTTAAACACTTCCGGACTGACACTCATCCCAATCAGTATCATGGTATATCGTGCCCAACTGGGGGCAGCGCAACCGACAGATATTTTTGTACCCATTCTTCTTGCCACTTTCTTCTCAACTCTTGCAGGGATTATCACTGTCAGCATTTACCAGAAAATAAACTTGCTTAACCGCACTATCTTATTGTTTCTGGGAGGAATGAGCCTCCTGGTAGCAGGTATCATCTACTTTTTCAATACCCTCTCCCGGACACAGATTGATATTTATTCGACCACCATTGCCAACGTTTTCTTATTCTTAATCATTATCGGTTTCATCATAGCAGGAGTGAGAAAGAAAATCAATGTATATGATGCATTCGTAGAAGGAGCAAAAGAGGGATTCAGCACCGCTGTACGCATCATCCCCTATCTGGTTGCAATCTTGGTTGCAATTGGCGTTTTCCGTGCTTCCGGTGCAATGGACTATCTGATTGACGGCATCGAAGGTACAGTCAAACTATGCGGCATCAACAGCGATTTTGTGGGCGGACTGCCTACTGCCTTAATGAAGCCGTTAAGCGGAAGTGGGGCTAGAGGACTTATGGTAGACGCCATGACCACTTACGGTCCAGATTCCTTTGTCGGACGTCTGGCATGTATCTTTCAAGGCTCAACGGATACTACCTTTTATATCCTTGCTGTTTACTTTGGCAGTGTAGGTATCGTAAAAACCCGCCATGCGGTGCCTTGCGGACTGTTGGCAGACCTGGCAGGGGTGATTTCGGCTATCTTTATTTGTTACCTTTTCTTTGGATAAAAGAGGATTATCAGAATACTTTATCTATCTTTGCCCGTCTTTAAAAATGAGAAAAGTATGATTAGTTATCAGACAGAAGGCATTGGGATGCCTGCCATCAAGAAAAGGGAAACTACCGAATGGATAAAGAAGGTTGCCGCCGACTATGGAAAAAGAGTCGGTGAAATAGCTTATATCTTCTGCTCCGATGAAAAGATTCTGGAAGTAAACCGCCAATATTTACAACATGATTATTATACGGATATCATTACTTTCGACTATTGTGCCGGCAACCGTCTTTCGGGCGATTTATTCATCAGTCTGGATACTGTCCGCACGAATGCAGAGCAATTCAACCAACCGTATGAACGAGAACTTCACCGCGTCATCATACATGGTATCCTGCATCTTTGCGGCATCAATGACAAAGGTCCCGGAGAACGCGAAATAATGGAAGCGGCAGAAAACAAAGCATTAGAAATGCTGAATATCTGATTCGCTTCTTCCACACATACTATCAGTCTTGAAGCGGAAAACAGGGTCGGTTTTTATTCTTGGGGATTTAATAGATGAAGCAAACACCTGTCGAAGTTGTGTCGAAACGCTCATAAACTAAAAATCACCCTCTTCCGGGCGCTGCATACGTTTTAAACTCCCTAAGTCGTTTCATTAGCCGGACTAAGCGTTTTCGTCCTTTCGATTACGTCTGTCTGTCCGTCGGATTACTACAGACTCCGGCAGTGGACTGTATAGTCCGCTACAGTAGACCGTACAGTCCATTGCAGTGGACTGTACGGTCTGCTGCAATGGACTGTAATAATCTTCCGTTTAAAAGGGCTTGGTTGCCCCTACGAAACGGCTTACTCTTCCCTTTGCATCCGATATGACATATCGCATCCCCAAGAAACCAATCTGCCCCGACATACATCGCTCCCAAACAGAGCACTTCAATGAGAAAGTACTCGATTCCTGACAAAATAATCCCTCGATTCTCTTTTTTATCATCCTTTTTCCTCTCTCTATCATTTTCTAACAATCCCTCAACCTACTTTCTGACAACTTTTTAGTAATTTTGCCACGGTAAAAAGAAATAAATCAATGGATTTTAAGTACGACGTAATTGTAATTGGTGCCGGACATGCCGGTTGTGAAGCAGCCGCTGCCGCAGCGAACCTGGGTTCAAAGACTTGCCTTATCACTATGGACATGAATAAGATTGGGCAAATGAGCTGTAACCCGGCTGTGGGAGGCATCGCAAAAGGACAAATCGTAAGAGAGATAGATGCACTCGGAGGATACATGGGAATTGTAACCGACCGCACTGCTATCCAGTTCCGCATGCTCAACCGCTCAAAAGGGCCTGCCATGTGGAGCCCGCGTGCGCAGTGCGACCGTGGTAAATTTATCTGGGCATGGCGTGAAATATTAGAGAACACACCCAATCTGCATATCTGGCAAGATACAGTAGAGGAGTTGATAGTCGAAAATGGTGAAGTAACCGGACTGGTCACTTGTTGGGGAGTTACATTCCATGCAAAATGTATCGTGCTGACCGCAGGAACTTTTCTGAACGGGCTGATGCATATCGGCCATAAGAAGTTGGCGGGAGGACGAATCGCCGAACCAGCTTCTTACCATTTGACCGAGTCTATCACTCGCCACGGTATCACTGCCGGACGAATGAAAACCGGTACTCCTGTTCGTATTGACGGTCGCAGCGTACACTATGAACTGATGGAAACACAAGATGGAGAAAATGACTTCCATCGCTTCTCTTTCATGAGTGAGCCGCGCAAACTTAAACAACTGCAATGCTGGACTTGCTTTACGAATGAAGAAGTGCACAAGATTCTGCGTGAAGGACTCCCCGACTCTCCCCTTTTCAACGGACAAATTCAGAGTATCGGTCCCCGCTATTGCCCCAGTATAGAAACAAAAATCGTAACCTTCCCGGATAAAGAACAGCATCAGCTCTTCTTGGAACCTGAAGGCGAAACGACACAGGAACTTTACCTCAATGGTTTCTCCTCTTCCCTGCCAATGGATATCCAACTAGCCGCATTGAAGAAGGTACCTGCTTTCAAAGATTTGGTTGTTTACCGCCCCGGCTATGCCATCGAATATGATTATTTCGATCCTACCCAACTGCAACATACGTTGGAATCGAAAGTAATCAAAAACTTGTTCCTTGCCGGACAAGTGAATGGAACAACCGGTTACGAAGAAGCCGGAGGGCAAGGTATCATTGCCGGCATCAATGCACATATCAACTGCCACGGTGGAGAGCCATTCACCTTGGCACGAGACGAAGCTTACATCGGTGTCTTGATTGACGACCTCGTGACAAAAGGTGTTGACGAGCCTTACCGTATGTTTACCTCACGCGCCGAATATCGCATCCTGCTCCGTCAGGATGATGCTGACATGCGCCTGACCGAGCGGGCATATAAGCTGGGCCTTGTCAAACAAGACCGCTATGAGCATCTGTGCAGCAAGCGTGAAGCTGTAAACTCCATCATTGATTTTACCAAGAAGTTCTCTATCAAAGCAGCACTCATCAATGACGCTTTGGAAAGCCTGGGAACTGCCCGCCTCACCCACGGATGCAAATTAATAGATTTAATAAACCGTCCACAAGTAACGATAGAAAGCATCGCCGAACATATCCCCGCGTTCAAAGAAATGCTGAACAATATAACCGACCGCAAAGAAGAGATAATCGAAGCAGCCGAAGTACTTATCAAGTATCAGGGATATATCGACCGTGAACGGATGATAGCCGACAAGATTCACCGTCTGGAAGCTATCCGCATAAAAGGTAAGTTTGATTATAATTCGCTGAACTCGCTCTCTACCGAGGCTCGTCAGAAATTAATAAAGATAGACCCTGAAACATTAGCGCAAGCCAGCCGTATCCCGGGAATCTCGCCCAGCGATATCAATGTCCTGCTGGTGCTTCTCGGAAGATAAAGAGGCAATGTTTCACGTGAAACAAGTTATTTAATTATTAAACAATAAAACGCTGGTTATGAGCAAAGAAACGCTATTAGCTAATTTAAGAGAAATACCTGATTTTCCTATCCCGGGTATTTTATTCTATGATGTCACTACGCTGTTCAAGAGTGCCGAGTGCATGCAAGAAATGTTGGACACATTGTATGAGATGTACAAGGACAAAGGCATCACCAAAGTGGTGGGTATCGAATCGCGAGGCTTCATCATGGGTGGTGCTTTGGCCGCACGTTTAGGCGCAGGTTTTGTAATGGCACGTAAACCGGGCAAGCTCCCCGCTGAAGTATTGGAGGAAACATACGCTAAAGAATACGGAACCGACACCATCCAAATACACAAGGATGCTATCAGTGAAGACGATGTTGTTTTGCTGCACGACGATTTATTGGCTACAGGCGGAACAATGGCAGCCACTCACCGCTTAGTGCAGAAGTGCGGTGCCAAGAAAACATATATCAATTTCATTATAGAATTAAAAGAGCTGAACGGAAGAAAAGCATTCCCTGCAGATATCACTGTGGATACACTGCTGCAATTATAACTTCGCCTGCAGTCGAAAAATGTACTTTGGAGGTGTGTCAAAACTAAAATGGCCTATCCAATCGTCAACTGTAGAGGCAGGGGTTGCCTGCCCGAAGACACAAAGCAAACTGTTTTCGGGCGAGCGAACCTGGCCCCTACGAACTAAACGACAGTATTATCCACATTTTGACACAACCCCATATTCCGAATAATGTATTCGCGAATAGCTGCGAATAACCAAACATTACCGCTACAGCCAAAGATAGTATATAAACCTTTGGAATAGACGTATGAAATCCGTCTTTAGCCCAAGACAATAACATTGTAACAATATGGAGAAAAAAGAAGAGATTAGCACCAATGAATATCTGAGAGGAATTGTTCTCAATCTTCCCGAAAGCCCCGGCATTTATCAATATCTGAATGCTGAAGGAACCATTATTTACGTTGGAAAGGCAAAGAACTTAAAACGTAGAGTCTCTTCTTATTTCAACAGAGAACACCCTAACGGAAAGACCCGAGTGTTGGTCAGCAAGATTGCAGATATCCGTTATATCGTAGTGAAAACGGAGGAGGATGCTCTCTTACTCGAAAATAACCTAATCAAGAAATACCGTCCGCGTTACAATGTGATGCTGAAGGATGACAAGACCTACCCTTCTATCTGCGTAAGCAACGAATACTTTCCCCGCATCTTCAAGACACGTAAGATTATACGCAACGGCTCCAGTTATTACGGCCCGTATAGTCATGTTCCATCGATGTATGCCGTACTCGATTTGATTAAAAAGCTCTATCCTATCCGTACCTGCAAACTGAACCTCACCCCGGAGAATATCAACGCCGGAAAGTTTGATGTCTGTCTGGAGTATCATATAAAGAATTGCAAGGGACCGTGCATAGGACGCCAGTCTCACGAAGATTACCTGAAAGACATCAGTGAAATCAAGGAAATTTTAAAAGGTGATACACAAATTGTGAGCGACCTGCTCATGGAGGAGATGCAAGCTTTGGCTTCTGAAATGAAGTTTGAAGAAGCGCAAAAGATAAAGGAAAAATACGACCTCATCGAGACCTATCGTTCCAAAAGTGAGGTTGTCAATTCCATCATTCATAATGTCGATGTATTTTCCATTGAAATGGATGAAAACTCAGCTTACATCAATTACCTCCACATCACCAACGGTTGCATAAACCAAGCCTTCACATTCGAATATAAAAAGCGTTTGAATGAAACCAAAGAAGAACTTTTGCAATTGGGAATAGTGGAAATGAGGGAACGATACAACAGTACTTCACGCGAGATTATTGTTCCTTTCGAGGTGGATATGGAGATGAACAATGTAACTTTCACCATTCCCCAAAGAGGTGAGAAGAAACACTTGCTCGACCTTTCCGTCATGAATGTAAAGCAATATAAAGTAGACCGTCTGAAACAAGCGGACAAGCTGAATCCCGAGCAAAAGAAAGTGCGCATCCTGAAAGAAATACAAGACCAACTGCACATGGAGAAAATGCCTGTCCACATCGAATGTTTCGATAACTCCAATATCCAAGGCTCGGATGCCGTAGCCGCCTGTGTGGTGTTCAAAATGGGTAAGCCCAGCAAACAGGACTATCGCAAGTTTAATATTAAAACGGTAGAAGGCCCCGATGATTATGCCTCCATGAAGGAAGTTGTCCGACGCCGCTATACTCGTGCCGTCGAGGAAGGTTCTCCCCTGCCCGACCTCATCATTACTGACGGTGGAAAGGGGCAAATGGAGGTCGTTCGTGAAGTGATTGAAGACGAACTTCATCTGAATATTCCCATTGCCGGACTTGCCAAAGACCGCAGACACCGCACCTCGGAACTGCTTTACGGATTTCCTCCACTTACCATCGGCATTAAACAAAGTACACCGTTATTTCATCTTCTAGAGAATATACAAGACGAAGTACATCGGTTCGCCATCACTTTCCATCGTGACAAACGGAGCAAGAGTCAGGTAGCCTCTGCTTTGGACAGTATTCCGGGAATCGGCGAGAAGCGTAAATCCGCCCTTCTAAAAACGTTTAAGAGCGTGGCACGCATTAAAAAAGCCACACTAGAAGAAATAGCTGCCGTAGTGGGCGAAGCCGCCGCTAAAAATATCAAAGAAAGCCTTACAGAATAAAAGGGATTTTCTACCTTTGCATCTATACTACCTGCAAGAAACGATAAAAAATAAAATATGAGAATAGTTATACAACGAGTAAGCCATGCATCCGTCACCATCGATGGGGTCTGCAAGTCGGCCATAGAAGAAGGATTAATGATATTGGTAGGCATTGAAGAAGCTGACAATCAGGAAGATGCAGACTGGCTATGCAAAAAGGTTATTGGTCTGAGAGTGTTTGATGATGAAAATGGAGTAATGAATAAGTCCATCCTCGAGGCTGAAGGTAACATATTGGTTATCAGCCAATTTACTTTATTCGCATCCTATAAGAAAGGCAATCGCCCCTCTTACATCCGTGCGGCACGGCCTGAAACAGCCATTCCTTTATATGAATACTTCTGCAACGAACTCAGCATCGCCCTTGGACGTGAAGTAGGCACAGGAGAATTCGGAGCCGACATGAAAGTTGAACTTCTGAACAACGGCCCTGTTACTATATGTATGGACTCAAAAAACAAAGAATAATATGACACTGGAAGAAGCACAGAAAGAAGTAGACCGCTGGATTAAGACATACGGTGTGCGCTACTTCAGCGAACTGACCAATATGGCCGTACTGACTGAAGAAGTGGGTGAGCTGGCCCGCATCATGGCACGTAAATATGGTGACCAATCCTTCAAGGAAGGTGAAAAATGTAACCTTGCAGACGAAATGGCCGATGTGCTTTGGGTGCTTCTCTGCCTCGCCAACCAGACAGGTGTAGACCTGACGGAAGCCTTTCATCGGAATCTCGAAAAGAAAACAAACCGAGACAAGGACAGACATAAAAACAACCCCAAATTATAAAAAATTATGGAACATAACCACGATTGTAGCCACGGTCACGAACATGACCACGGACACGAAGACGCTCATGACAAGTATATGGAAGCACTTGCCAAATACAACACCCATCTGAATGATGAAGATGTAAAAGCAAAAGTAGCCCATTTCATCGAAGAGTATCTGGCTGAAAACAATACACCGGAAGTTAAGAAATTCCTCTTCCATTGCATTGACCTCACCACGTTAAAGTGTACCGACTCGGAAGAAAGTGTGATGAAATTTACCGAGAAGGTGAACGATTTCGTTGATAAATATCCCGATTTGGACAATGTAGCCGCCATTTGTGTTTACCCCAATATGGCAGAGATAGTAAATGATACGCTGGAAGCCGACAAGGTAAACATTGCCTGTGTATCGGGGGGATTTCCCTCTTCACAGACATTCATTGAAGTGAAAGTAGCAGAAACAGCCATGGCTATTCATAGCGGTGCAGACGAAATAGACATTGTCATCTCGGTCGGTAAGTTCCTGACAGGTGACTACGAAGGAATGTGCGATGAAATCGAAGAATTAAAAGCAGTATGCGGAGACAAGCATTTGAAAGTAATTCTGGAAACAGGAGCACTCGGAAATGCTTCCAACATTAAGAAGGCATCCATTTTATCGATGTATTCGGGTGCAGACTTCATCAAGACCTCTACCGGCAAAGAGAATCCTGCCGCCACTCCCGAAGCGGCCTATGTGATGTGCGAAGCCATCAAAGAATATTATATGGCTACGGGCAGAAAGGTCGGCTTCAAACCTGCAGGAGGTATCAATACCGTGCACGATGCACTGGTATACTACACCATCGTAAAAGAAATATTGGGTAAAGAATGGTTGACCAATGAATTATTCCGTTTGGGAACAAGCCGCCTGGCCAATCTGCTCCTTTCCGAGATTGTCGGTCAGGAAACCAAGTTCTTCTAAGAGCCGCATACGCCACCATTATCGATGAGGGTAAATGTGTCGAAACAAAAATGCCCCTTCCGAAAAGTTACAGATTGTAACTACCAAACTTAAAAGAGCCGTATCAAACTCTGTCGCGAGTAATGATACGGCTTTTTCTCTTGCTTTTAACGACACCATCATACCCCCAAACAATGGGCATTGTTTGGGAAAGTTGTTTCCATTGTTTTCATAAAGTGTCCCTATTGTTTTGAGAAAGTCTCCCTTCGGAAATTAAATTACCTGTCCATCTAAAAAACGCTTGAAGCAATTCCCTATTCCAGCTTGAGGTGAGGGCTATTTTTCCCGTTCTATCACGTAATCAATATAAGCAGTCAAAGCATCTTTAATGCCTGTGTCGGCTGTGGAAGGAAGCAACTCCAATGCTTTATTACGATAGTCCACCATCACCTGTTTAGCATACTCTATACCGCCATTCTTCTTCACATAATCGATGAAAAGGGATATTTCTGCATCTGTGGCGTCCAAGGATTTAATGCGAAGCGCCAATTGGCACATCCGCTCATCCCCCAAAGTATTCAGAACATGCAATGCCGGTAATGTCAACTTACCCTCATGCATATCATTGCCGGTCGGCTTGCCTATCTCATCGGGAGAATAATAATCGAAGATATCATCCTTAATCTGGAAAGCAATCCCAATCATCTCACCAAACAACCGTGCATTTTTCACCATTTCATCGGAAGAGTCGACCGCTACAGCCCCGGCTTCGGCACTGGCTGTAAAGAGAGCGGCTGTCTTCTTACGAATCACATCATAATAAACTTCTTCGGAAAACTCGGAAGCATTGATATTGGTCAACTGGATAATCTCACCTTCTGCAAGATTTTGCCCCAGCCGTGCCACCAAATCAACAATACGGATAGAACCCGTCATGGCAGAATGCTTCAGACTGGTAGCCAACATATAGTCTCCCACCAATACAGATACCTTATTATTATAGATAGCATTCACCGACGACTGCCCGCGTCGCTTATCGCTTTCGTCCACCACATCGTCATGCACCAGACTTGCCGTGTGAAGCAACTCCAGCGAAAGAGCGGCATGAAGTGTAGAATGATTGATTTCACCGAATAATTTGGCCATCAGCAACGTCAGGATAGGACGCATCATCTTGCCATTCCTCTGCTTAATATAGGTCAGCACCTCACTAAGTAAAGGATTGGAGCTTTGGAGCGAAGCGTCAAACAAGGATTTGAACTCTTCAAACTCCTTAATAATAGGCAATTTGATTTGCTGTAACTTCTCCATACAGGTTAATTTGAGCACAAAAGTAGTAATAAAACGCGGAATACGGTATTTTTTTGTACTTTTACCATGAAAAAACTAAAGATTTTTAAGAATGGACAAACTTTTTCTGCTGGATGCTTATGCATTGATATATCGCGCATACTACGCTTTCATCAAAAGCCCGCGTATTAACTCCAAGGGTTTCAACACTTCAGCCGTACTCGGCTTTGTCAATACGCTGGAGGATGTATTGAAAAAAGAAAACCCGACACACATTGGTGTAGCATTCGACCCTGCCGGACCTACTTTCCGCCACGAAGCATACGAACAATACAAGGCCCAGCGCGAAGAAACGCCGGAGGCAATCCGTTTGTCCGCACCTATTATAAAGGACATTATCCGCGCTTACCGCATTCCCATTCTTGAGGTTTCAGGTTATGAAGCCGATGATGTAATCGGTACATTGGCTACCGAAGCCGGACGGCGCGGCATCACAACTTATATGATGACTCCCGACAAGGATTATGGCCAACTGGTGAGTGATTATGTGTTTATGTACCGTCCCAAATATGGTGACAAAGAATTTGAGGTAATGGGGATAGAACAGGTAAAAGCGAAGTTTGATATCCAGTCGCCGGCCCAAGTCATCGATATGCTGGGATTAATGGGTGACTCATCCGACAACATCCCCGGCTGTCCGGGCGTGGGAGAAAAGACGGCACAAAAACTCATCGCCCAATATGGAAGCATTGAGAACCTCCTCTCCCACACCGATGAGTTGAAAGGCGCACTGAAGACAAAGGTGGAAACTAATCGAAAAATGATTGAGTTCTCCAAATTTCTGGCGACCATTAAAATCGACGTTCCCATTGCGCTGAACATGGACGAGCTGAAACGTGAAGAACCCAACGAAGAAGAACTTCGGAAGATTTTTGAGGAAATGGAATTCCGCACACTCATCGACCGCGTTTTTAACCGTGAAAAGAAAACGGCTTCGGCAAGTGCGGCTTCAAAGTCACACGGCAATGCACAAGGCTCACTTTTCGGTGACCAACCTTCGTTATTTGACCAGCCGAGCCCTTCGTCATCTTCACAGGCTTCATCGCAAGGCAATCTCTTTGCAGAATTTGAAGACGAGAATACAGGAAGCGGAAATTATTCAAATCTCGCATGTTTAGAAAACTTAAAATACGACTATCAACTCGTTGATACAGAAGAGAAAAGAGTCGATTTAATACAAAAGTTACTTACAAAAGAAACTTTCAGTCTAGACACGGAAACAACAGGAACCGACCCTATCACCGCCAAACTGGTAGGAATGAGTTTCAGCTACGCCGAAAACCAAGCTTTCTATGTTCCCATTCCCGCCGAACAAGAAGAAGCACAAAAAATTGTTAATGAGTTCCGACCGGTATTTGAAAAAGCAGGAGCACTGAAAGTGGGACAAAATATCAAGTACGATATGTTGGTGCTAAGCAACTACGGAGTGGAAGTTTGCGGTCCGCTGTTCGACACCATGGTAGCACACTACGTGCTGCAACCCGAACTGCGCCATAACATGGACTATCTGGCAGAAATCTATCTGCATTATCAGACGATTCATATAGAAGAGCTCATCGGACCTAAAGGCAAAAGCCAAAAGAATATGCGTGACCTCCCTCCCGAAGCTATATATAAGTACGCGTGCGAGGATGCCGATGTCACCTTAAAGCTAAAGCATGCACTAGAGAAGGAACTGAAAGAGCAAGGAGCCGAAAAACTCTTCTACGAAATAGAGATGCCCCTAGTACCCGTCCTTGCCTATATGGAAAGAAATGGCGTGCGTGTAGACACGGAAGCACTGAAACAAACCTCGGAGCATTTCACAGCCCGCATGAATCAAATAGAAGAAGAAGTGCACCGGTTGGCAGGGACAGACTTCAACATTGCATCGCCCAAACAAGTGGGAGAAGTCTTGTTTGACAAGTTACACATCGTAGAAAAAGCGAAAAAAACAAAGACCGGCCAATACGTGACCAGTGAGGAAGTATTGGAAAGTCTGCGCGGAAAGCATGAAATAGTGGGCAAGATTCTGGAACATCGAGGACTGAAGAAACTACTCGGAACCTATATCGATGCCCTACCCCTGCTTATTAATCCGGAAACAGGCAAAATACATACGTCTTTCAACCAGACGGTAACCGCCACAGGGCGCCTCAGTTCGAGTAACCCGAACCTGCAAAATATCCCTATCCGCAACGAAGACGGTAAAGAAATCCGCAAAGCATTCATCCCGGAAGACGGATGCGAGTTTTTCTCTGCCGACTATTCTCAGATAGAGCTCCGCATCATGGCCCACTTAAGCGGTGACAAAAATATGATAGAAGCCTTCCGCGAAGGAGACGACATCCATGCCGCCACAGCCGCCAAAGTATATAAAATAGCCATCGAAGACGTGACGCGCGAACAACGCAGTAAAGCCAAAACCGCCAATTTCGGTATTATCTACGGCATCTCGGTGTTCGGACTAGCAGAACGCATGAATGTTCCCCGCCAAGAAGCTAAAGAACTGATAGACGGCTATTTCGAGACCTATCCGCAAATCAAGGAATATATGGAGAAAAGTATCGAACGAGCACGTGCCAACGGTTACATCGAAACCATCTTCGGCCGTAAACGTTTCTTGCCGGACATCAATTCACGCAATGCCGTAGTACGCGGATATGCTGAGCGAAATGCCATAAACGCTCCCATTCAGGGAAGTGCAGCCGACATTATCAAGGTAGCCATGATTAAGATATTCCAACGCTTTCAATCTGAAAGTATACGCTCAAAAATGATACTTCAGGTGCATGATGAGTTAAACTTCAGCGTTGTGCCCGAAGAAAAGGAAAAAGTACAGCAGATTGTAATGGAAGAAATGGAAAAAGCCTATCTGATGCAAGTACCTTTAAAGGCAGACTGCGGCTGGGGAAATAATTGGCTGGAAGCACATTAACAAAAGTACATAAGCAGACAATACGCTATATCACAACATATTAAAGGAGACCATTCGTTTGGTCTCCTTTTTTATCCGCCTATCATTATCGTACGCTCAAGCCCCTGTTTATCCCCTTCCTCCCCAAAGACCGCCAACCCGATAACACAGAAATAAACAACTGTCATTTCCCCGCTACTCCCCTATTATTCAAAATAAATACATGAGGCCCTTTTTCTCCCCCTTAGATATATTCTGTTACATACCGAAAACTTCAAATTATTAATATTTGTTTATTCAGTGACATTTTGCAAAAATATTATCTTTTTATTGCAGATTTGTTAGGTTGTTCAATTTCTTTTTGTACATTTGCACCGCTTTTAGAAACAATATGAAAGTAACAATCTAACACGCTAATATCATGAAGAAGATTAATTTTTTGAAAGGAATGCTCTCTGTAGCAATGCTATTTATTGCCAGCCTTACAATTTCCGCTGCAAATCCGGGTGACAACCTGATTCACAATACAGAAGAAGTAAACGGAGTAATTGTTTCGGAAACTGTTTTCAAGATGGACGGTAATATGCTGACCAATTACATGAAGCACAACTATAAGTACGATGCAAACCAACAACGTACCGAAGATGAAACCCAGAAATGGAATAGCAACAAGAACTGTTGGGAGAACACCCTCTGCATCCGCTACACTCACGGAAACAAGAGCATTACTACCGAATATTATAAATGGAACTCTAAGAAGAAAGAATATATACTAGTACCTGAAATGACCGTAACTATGGATAAGTAAATCTATTCTAACAATCTAACACTTTTCATAAAAACTCTACGAAAGGGCAGCCGTGAAGGTTGCCCTTTTTAGGGATTACTCAATTGGGTAATTCCACTTCGGAAAGCATATATCCTCCCCCATCCGAATCAACTCCCAACAACAAGATTCTGCGTCTTTCCTCGTCTATAGCCATATTGGTATATTTGCCCTCCAACCGCATCATCTTCGCAGGCTCTCCATTCCAAGCAAACAATAACAATTTGTTTCCTCCATAATCTTCAGGCCCTATTCTTTCTTCACCGGAAAAAAGCCCGATACAATAATTCGTAGAAGATTTCAAATCGACAAAACCTGTCTTGTTGTCTGTCCGAAAGACCACAGGCGATACATTATCTCCAGTCAGTTCGTAAATAGGATGTTCAAAACTATATTCTTTTATCAAATGCCCGCCATTATTCATATCATAAAAACAGATAGACTCACCCATACCACAAGCTACCGCCAAGACTCCTTTCTTTTCCTGATAAGCCATCGTTCCTTGGTAGATAAAACCATTTTCGGCATCCGTATTTTGACGGCGATAACCCTTCGGATAATGACCAAACAAACTCACAACATGCCCCCTACCGTCAAGCAAGGCCAGGCGATGTCCCTTCACTATGCCCGAAGCCAAAAAAGCATCTTCACGAAGAGGTATCACCTGAAAGGCCGCCGACAAGGAATCGTCCACATTGATCTGAACGCTCCGGTAAGAAAGGGATCCTCCATCCTGTTCTACAAATACCAATGACGACCTGCCGGCATCCCACAAACAAAGCGAATTACCCACTTGCGAAATATTCCCCAAATGAATAAATTCATCCGGGCCCATTCCACGCGAAGCGAAGTCACCCAAGAAAGTTCCCTTCAATCCGTCAAACACCGACATAAACTTAGGCTGATGAATATCACCCAACAAAAGCATTCCATCCTTATAGTCCATCAAATAAGGGGTTCTAAACTCTTCAGTCGAAATCGGTGAAGCCACAACAGAAGCCATTGTCTGATCTTGAAACAAATTCACCATAGAGTTTTCCACCTTATCATCGCAAGAAAAGACACTAAAACAAATGCAGAGCGACAGAACTCCACGAATAATCTTTCTCATATTTCTATAAAAAGCACCCATATCACTAATAATCAGCACATAAAAAACACCTTACTTACAAAATATTGTAAGCAAGGTGGAAAATCTTAGTTATTTCTTATATTTAATGCCTGGAAGTTTTATAGACCCTTCATAACCGCACGTATATGTATATGGGGCAATACAATCATAATTACCACTTTCATTACCAGCCAAAGCCTCTATATTAGCCAAAGCAATATCAGACACTGATTCAACCTTATAAGAATCATACACACCATATCCTATACCTAGGATGAACACGGACATAAGAAATACATTGAAAATCTTCTTCATAATCTTAATTTTTTATTATTACAGGGCGAAAATACACAAAAAAAAGACCTGCCAAACAAAAATGGTACAATTCTTCCCAAGCAAGGATATGAACCACCCCATAAATCGTTCCAATCAACAAAAACCGCCGATTACATTAAAAACGCTAAAACCTTACGCTACTTATGAAAGAAATCCGTATCTTTGCAAATCGTCTGAAAGCAGACAAAAGAACAGACAATAAATACTTAAGATATAAAACAATGGCTTTACAATGTGGCATTGTCGGCCTTCCGAACGTAGGAAAGTCGACACTTTTCAATTGCTTATCAAATGCAAAGGCTCAAGCAGCCAACTTCCCTTTTTGTACCATCGAACCCAATGTAGGCGTCATCACCGTACCCGACGAACGTTTGACCAAGCTTGCCGAGCTGGTCCATCCGGGACGCATCGTACCCACCACAGTGGAAATAGTTGACATAGCCGGACTGGTGAAAGGCGCCAGCAAAGGCGAAGGATTAGGAAACAAATTCTTGGCCAATATCCGCGAGACAGACGCTATCCTGCACGTGCTCCGCTGCTTTGACGATGAAAATGTAACCCACGTGGACGGCAGTGTAGACCCTGTACGCGATAAGGAAATCATCGACACCGAACTCCAGCTGAAAGACTTGGAGACCATTGAAAGCCGCATCCAGAAAGTGCAGAAACAGGCACAAACGGGTGGTGACAAGGTGGCCAAGCAAACATACGAAGTGCTTGTCAAATACAAAGAAGCCTTGGAGCAGGGCAAGTCTGCCCGCACCGTACAATTTGAAAGCAAAGACGAACAAAAGATTGCCAAAGAATTGTTCTTGTTGACTTCCAAACCGGTGATGTATGTATGCAATGTGGACGAAGCGAGCGCAGTCAACGGTAACAAATATGTCGAGATGGTGCGCGAAGCGGTAAAAGAAGAAAATGCAGAAATCCTGGTCGTAGCAGCCAAGACAGAAGCCGACATTGCAGAACTGGAAACATACGAAGACCGCCAGATGTTCCTGCAGGAAGTAGGTTTGGAAGAATCAGGCGTAAACCGTTTGATTAAAGCAGCCTACAAGCTGTTGGATTTAGAGACATTCATCACAGCCGGAGAAATGGAAGTGAAGGCATGGACTTACCGCAAAGGCTGGAAAGCCCCCCAATGCGCCGGAGTTATCCATACCGACTTTGAAAAAGGCTTTATCCGTGCCGAAGTCATCAAATACGAAGATTACATTCATTATGGTTCGGAAGCAGCCGTAAAGGAAGCCGGAAAGATGGGCATTGAAGGCAAGGAATATGTGGTGCAGGATGGCGACATCATGCACTTCCGCTTCAATGTGTAAGATATTCTCTTGTTGGGCAATTGTTAGATATCATTAACAACTGCCCAACATAACATTAATCAATCATATACCCAAAATGACAAACAACGAACCTAACTTTCTTATTATAGGAACCGGTGGCGTTGGAGGCAGCATTGCCGGTTTTCTTGCTTTAGCAGGAAAAGATGTGACATGCATTGCTCGTGGCAAGCACCTGGAAGCCATCCGCGAAAAAGGACTTCACTTGAAGTCGGATTTAAAAGGCGAACATTACCTTCCCATAAAAGCCTGTACAGCCAAAGAATATGACGGACAAGCAGACGTCATCTTCGTATGCGTAAAGGGATATTCCATCGACTCCATTCAGGACGTTCTGGAACGCGCTTCGCACCCAGACACTTTAGTGATTCCTATCCTGAATGTGTATGGAACCGGTCCCCGCATCGGCCGACTTGTTCCACGTGTAACGGTGCTCGACGGCTGCATATACATTGTCGGTTTCGTATCCGGCACAGGCGAAATCACGCAAATGGGCAAGATATTCCGCCTTGTCTTTGGAGCACGCCCCGAACAAGGCATAGCTCCCGAACGCCTGAAAGCCATCGCAACTATACTGATAGATGCAGGTATCAAAGCAGACATATCGGATGACATCAACCGAGACACTTTCATCAAATGGTCCTTCATCTCTGCCATGGCATGCACAGGAGCTTATCACGACGTACCGATGGGCGCATTGCAGCACCCCGGCGCAGAACGCGATACCTTTATCGGCCTGTCGCGCGAAAGTAGCGAAATGGGACGTCGCATGGGCATCATATTTCCCGAAGACCCGATAGAATACAACCTGAAAGTAATTGACAAGCTAGACCCCCAAAGCACTGCCTCCATGCAGAAGGACATTGCCAAAGGCCACGAATCAGAGATACAGGGAATGCTGTTCGACATGATTGAACTGGGAGAAAAACTGGAGGTGGACATGCCTACTTATCGCAAAGTGGAAAAGAAATTCAAGACCTGTCATTCGTAACCCCCCAAATTATGCACCAATTACTCCATATCGTCTGGAATCCCGAAATAGAGGCAATCTCTATCTTCGGCATCACTATCCGTTACTATTCCATCCTGTTTGTCACAGGACTGATTTTGGCCTACTGGGTCATCTCCAAACTGTATAAAGACCAAAAGATTCCGTATGAGAAATTTGATTCCCTCTTTATTTACTGCCTGCTGGGTATCGTTGCAGGCGCACGGTTGGGGCATTGCCTGTTTTATGAACCGGGCTATTGGCTTTCCCACCCTCTCGAAATGATTCTTCCCGTCAAGTTTATAGACGGAGGCATCAAATGGACAGGCTATCTAGGTTTAGCGAGCCACGGAGGAACCATCGGATTGCTACTCTCCCTTTGGATTTATGCCCGTAAAATGAAATTAAACTATCTTTCCGTACTCGACAACATTGCCATTGCCACCCCTATCGCCGCCTGTTTTATCCGTTTGGGCAACTTGATGAATGGCGAGATAGTCGGCAAACTGAGTAATGTGCCCTGGGCATTCATCTTCCCCCGCGAAGGAATGGAACCGCGCCATCCGGCACAACTCTATGAAGCCATAGCCTATCTCATCATCTTCGTCATAGGACTGTCTTTATACAAGAAATACAAAACCTCCCTCCTTCCGGGTTTCTATTTCGGCTACTGCCTCACCACCATCTTCGTTTTCCGCTTCTTCGTAGAGTTTATCAAAGCAAGCCAAGAAGCATACGAAGACAGCATGATGCTCAATATGGGGCAATGGCTCAGCATTCCGTTTATCCTTATCGGAGCACATTTTATGTATCACTCTTTCAAACCGGCTAAAAACAAATGAAACATATCATAGACATTGACACTTGGGAACGTCGGGACAACTATAATTTCTTCCGCACTTTCCACAATTCATGGATTTCCATCACCAGCGAGGTAGAATGCGGCGAAGCCCTTGCTGCGGCAAAAGCCTCCGGACGCTCCTTTTTCCTTTATTATCTTTATGCCATCCTTCGGGCTGCCAATGAAGTGAAAGAGTTCAGATTTCGTACAGACAAGCATGGAAATGTAGTTTATCATGACACGGTGGACATGAGTACCCCCATCGCCGTGCCGGGAAAGACCTTCTACACGGTGCGCATCCCCTATCATGAAGATTTCGAATGTTTCTATGCAGAAGCACGCCGCATCATCACTTCTATCCCCGAAGACGGCGACCCATACGGCACCGACAAAGAGATAGAAGAAAAAGGAGACTATGATGTAGTTCAGCTCAGTGCCACTCCCCAGCTTTACTTCACCTCGCTCACCTACACCCAGAAAGAACCGGGGCACCCGCTGGACTATCCATTAATGAATGCAGGAAAGGCTGTCATCCGGGGTGGAGTGCCGGTGATGCCCATCGCCTTGACTGTCAGCCACGCTTTTGTAGACGGAGCGCATATAGCACAGTTCTTTCAGAAAGTTGAAAAGACAATGAAAGAACTGGCTGAAGCCAAATAACAGGTTAAAGGAAGGGATACCATTTCATGACCACGCACGAATGATATCCCTTTTACTAGAATTCCTTAAAACAGTCAATGCACTGTCCGGCTTCACATTCAGCAATGAATCTACCTGATATAGACAAATATCTTATTCAAAAACGGTATCCTATAGAAACCTGTAAGGTAGAATTACGTAAACCATAGGTCGGTTGCGCCTTCATAAGCGTTTGTTTTTAGTTTCTCTCCTACTGCCACTTTTAGAACTTATAACCTATACCAACAGAAAGTGTCAGCCCATGCCCTCCATAGTTCACAAAATTCGTTTTCAGAGAATACTTACAGTCCATAGAAACGAACCAATGTTTATGCTCCACAGACACTCCCCCTTTCAAACCGTAAGTGAAATGGTTACCAAAATCAAGATGCCACCATTCGCCATATTTCTGCTGACATCCGAACATAGCATACTGCACATAAGGCCCTGCATTAATACGCATAGAGAAAGCATCACTCAACTTCACTTTAAAAGAAGCCAATACAGGAAGTGTCAAAGCATATTGGCTAAAAAACGCATCTACCTTTGTCTTGTCCTTCGAATCATTTTCTTCGTAAGTAAGTATCAACTGCGGTTGGATATACCATGATTCACTCAACCGGATATCATACAGCCCACCAACATAGCCACCGGCTCTCCATTTAAATCCTTTGGCAGAAGTAGTTGACAGATTAACACCACCGACCACTCCCCACCGGTTCTGAGCAGCAGCCGAAAATACTACAATCATAAAAAGCGACATCAAGAATAATAACTTTGCTTTCATATCTCTTTGTTTTAAAATGATGCTGCAAAGTTAGGATGAGAATAGTATAACAACAAGCGAAAGCGATGACACTACAAAAAGATAATACACTATCTATCAGCAGTATACATTCTACACCTCTGACAATTTCCGCTTTATTCTGGACCTGCGCTGATTAATGGCTTGCGTATCGCTAAAACCCAGACATAATGCAACGGTCAAAGAAGAGAGCCCTGTCTGTTCCATACAAAGAAAGAACAAATCATCTTCAGTCAACCCCGAACATTTAGCTTGCAAAGAAGATACATACGTCGAATAAATCCCCAAAATCACTTTTTTAAGCTTATCTGTCTCCACCGTAGAGAAGACCATTCTATGCTTTTTATCTGTCTTATCCTGATTGGCCAATGCCATTACTTTTCTATAAATCGGTGTCTGCTGGAACTGCCAAGCCTGCAACTCTATCTTCTCTTTCTCCAATTGAGTTATCAACCGCTCTCTTTTGCTGATTTCATCCAGATTCTTATTTTCCTTATCCCGCAAAAGAGCGATGACAACTTCATTCTCCTCTATCCGCCATTGCATCGTACGCAGTTTGTCATTCGTATACTCCAATGACTGTTGATAAAGCACTTCCTGCCTGTTCTTCCTATTAATACGATATTGGTAAACGAGAATCATTACAAAGAAGATGACAACAGCGACAAAAACTATCAGTCCTATCGTCATTCTTGACTTTCTTTGTTCCTCCCTTATTCCCAGTTCCGTTTGATGCTTATAGACCAGATGCTGTACTTCGGACAGTTCCTCACCGGCATCCAAGGAATCCCGAATCATCACAAAAGTATCCAGATAATGATAAGCAGACTTATAATTACCCAATTGGGCTTTAACCACAGCAAGTGACCAATAAGGCATTGCTTGAGGCTCAGAGAGAAATAAGCTCTTATCCAAATAATAGCCGGCAGAATCATATTGCCCCAAATCAATATATAAATCACCCATATTCAGAAAATAAAGCCCCGATTGGGGATATTTGTCAGAGAGAGACTGCAACACCTTACGTGCATAAACCACAGCCGAATCTGTTTCTCGAAATTGTCTATAACGGATACTCAGATTATGCCAAGAGGCAATCATCATGCTTGTATCTCCTCCATTCTCCGCATACTCCACCGCTTTTCGCTGATAAGCAAGGGCAGAATCCTGTTTCCCCCTCATTGTATAGACATACCCGATATTATTATAGACCACAGCTGTATCTCCGGCATTATACGAATAATATAAAGACCGGTTCAACACTTCCAACGCCTTGTCATATAGCCCGCAATCTCCATACCATAATCCCAGCACGCTATAAATCAAGCTCCTGCATAGCGTATCCTCCGGATAATCCTGCAACACGTCCAACGCTTTCAGATTCATCTCTATCGCTGCCTTTTTATCATCCATCTGTGCCAGCAACCGCCCTTTATAAAGCAAAGCCACTGCCATCTCCTTATCATCATCGCCATAATAATCGAGTGCAAAATCCAATAATGAATCGCAAGGCAACAAAGGCAACTCATTTTTATCCATAGCCTCAGCCATTAGCAATGCATAATAGGCCCTGTCCGCTTCTGTCATTTCATCCAAAACAGATATACTCCTTAAAACAGTCAATGCACTGTCCGGCTTCACATTCAGCAATGAATCTACCTGATATAACAGCAGATTAGAGGAGTGGTGATTACAGGCAAACAAGCAAACAGCCAGCAGGCCGATGACATTTAAATTCACAATAAATGAACGCATAATAATTTTGTCTTTAGTTTTCTAGTTTTCTGCAGGCAAAGGTAGTAAAATACCTCTAAAAGAGAAAGATAACTGCCTGAGAAGCATTAAGAAGACAAAGTTTTACCATACACTGGTAAGAGTTCGCACGTAAGTACCCCCCCAACAATGCCCATTGTTTACATAAACAATCACTACCGGTTGACCGTGAAGTACGCCGTCAGCGTACAATGTTTCCATAGCTTCTTCTTTTATTAATGAACGTAAAATATACATTAACCACGAACGTGGTTAACTTTAACCACAGTCGTGACTAAGCCTAACCACCCTCGTGAACAGACTTAACCACAGCGGTGGTTAAGCAATTACAATAGGCTTCTTACATAAACGGTTACTATTGTTTGGAAAAACACTCTCTATTGTTTGAAAAAAGCCTTTGGTCAACTTTTGTCTTTCTTTATAAGACATTCGGAGAGTTGAAACAAAAAAAAATGAAAGTGTGTCGGAACTCTCATAAACTAAAAATCACCCTCGCCACAGGTAGTTGTAGCAAGGGTGATTTCGATAAAGATGTTCGTCAATTAATAGCCAAAGTCCTTTCCCCTATGAGTTCATAACCGACATCAGGCTTCACTTCAAGTCATAAGTATAATCATAAGGGCATTACATTTCTCCCTGCCTGCAACTCACATCTTTCAGCTTCCCCTGAAATCCATTCAGCGTATCTCCTATCTGCTGCAAAGGAAAGACCAAAGTCTCTTGATAGCGCATCTCATCCATCGACTTATACTTAGGATTATAGACCCGCATGGTTCTGCCTTCCAGACGCTCCTGCAATTTACCGTCCACATACAGGGAAGTGCCCTTGTAATCTCCTTCAATGCGGATGGAAGACCATCTGCCGGCCGGAAGACGATAAGAATTAAACACAAATGTGTAACCGTCGCGAGAGAAGGCAATCCGTCCCGTATTCTCCCAGTTTGTATATACCGTGGCATGAGCGCCTCTAAATAATACACCGCTGATATTCGTCTTTTCGTCCGGACAGATTTTGAATTCCACCGTATAGGGGTAGCCCACTTCCTGCAAAGCAGTCTGAACCGTATCCTTACCGGTAAAGAGCAGTTCCTTGCCGGGAACCGTCAGTGCGACATCTTTATGGGGAGAGATTTTGCCCGACAGGTTAATGCCCGGCGCTTCGGGCATCTCTTTGCAAAGAGCCTCAAATGCTTTATAAGGCACTTGTTTGTTGTCTCCCTTCCACAGTCTTTCGGTCAGCACCTGAACGGCCGGAAAAGCACGGATATGCACATCCTGTTGCGAGATGCCATTGCCGCATTGGTCGTTCCACACGGCAAACATTCCGCCCAATACCCCCGGAGTACCTTCGGGAAGTGTCTGCTTGCGGTTCATCAGCCAGGGAGTCCATGTCTCATACAGCCATTGATGGTCCAAAAACTCGCGATAGTAGCCCGCACCGGGCACAATATACAGATAGGTATCGCAAGTATTGATAAGCTTATATCCGTCTTTTAAAGATATTTCCGGGTCTACCCAGTCATACGACCACGCATTTACCGTTACTCCCTCTGCCTTTACAGGAGTCTTTCCGGGAAGCCATTTCAAGCCTCCCCACATACGCGGGGTCTTACCATACTTTTCAATGTACTTCAAGTAGCGGTCAGTGAAATAACGATACTGCTCGGCTTCTTTCTTATTGTATTCGTCCGTACCGATATGCACATCAGGGCCTATAAACACAGGGTGCTCTCCTGAAAGATACTCATCAAGCAGCGAATCGATAAAACGGTACGTTTCCTCTTTATACAAGTCCAGATGGTCCATTCCATACTCTTTGCTGCCTATTTCGGGCTTGTATTGGGTGAAGGACAATGAATGGGCCGGAATGTCTATTTCGGGAATCACATTCACCCCATACTCCATGCCCAACCGCTGCAAGTCCGTAAACTCTTGTTTGGTATACGAACCGTCCTTTGCCGTCAGACCGGGGAAACGTTCGCTTTCAAGACGGAAAGCGGCATACGTCTTGTTCCAGTCATTGTCAAAGAACTGCGGAAAGCCGTTGTCGTTCAGGTGAATCTGGAATTCGTTCATCTTATAGAAGGAAAGTATCCTGACATATTGCTTCAGATAGTCCAACGTAAAGAACTTGCGGCCGGCATCAATCATAAAACCGCGGTTAGGGAATAAAGGAAAGTCGCGTGCCGTCCCTTTCGAAATCTTTCCCTGCTGCTTATAAAGCATCTGCAGCAGCGTGCGGGTTCCCCAGAACACTCCTTTCCGGGTAGGCGCCTCAATCCCGGCATAACGGTTTACCGACAGTTTGTAGCCTTCATCACCCAACTCTTTGTCGGGCTTCATCAGAGCCATATAAATATCATTTTTGCCCGGTTTACCGGTTCTCACGGAATAATTCCAGCCCAACATGGCGTTCAGGTCATCTGCCAATATCCCGGCGGTAGACAAAAGTACAGCCTCATCAGCAGGGTTTACAACAATATTGCCTTCGGCGGGAAGGGCCAGTTTGCCACTGCCTCCTTTCCATTGCTGAAGGGCAGGGATTACTTGGGGACACGGTTCTTGTGCGGAAATCGCAAGACATGCCATCCACAGACAGCATAAAACAAGAAAGTTTTTCATAAGCATTGAGGTTTTAAAAGGAGGGGGATATTATTTCCCCCTGACTATTTTCTTGATATCATTCAGTTTATTCAAAGCTTCGAGAGGCGTCAGATTATTGACATCCAGCGTCAGAATCTCATCACGTATCTGACACAGCACCGGGTCGTCTAACTGGAAGAAACTGAGCTGCATCCCGTCTCGGCCGGAAGCTATCTCCGCCGTCGGTTTGGCAATCCCCTGCTGGCGGTTGTCCGTCTCCAACTGGTGCAGGATATCGTTTGCACGTTTCACGATGCTCTTCGGCATACCCGCCATTTTCGCCACATGGATACCGAAAGAGTGCTCACTGCCTCCCCTCTCCAGCTTGCGCAGGAAGATGACTTTATTATCCACCTCCTTCACCGACACATTGTAGTTCTTAATACGCTTGAAGGATTTCTCCATTTCATTCAGTTCATGGTAATGAGTGGCAAAAAGTGTACGCGCCTTTGCACGCGGATGCTCGTGGATGTGCTCCACTATCGCCCATGCAATAGAGATGCCATCGTAAGTGGAAGTGCCCCTGCCCAGCTCATCAAACAGCACCAGACTGCGCGGAGAAAGGTTGTTCAAAATATCCGCCGCCTCATTCATCTCTACCATAAAGGTAGACTCTCCCACCGATATATTGTCGCTGGCACCCACGCGGGTGAATATCTTATCCACCATGCCGATACGGGCACTCTCTGCAGGAACAAAACATCCTATCTGCGCCAACAGCGTAATCAATGCCGTCTGGCGGAGCAAAGCCGATTTACCGGCCATGTTAGGCCCCGTGATAATGATTATCTGCTGGCTGTCGGTATCCAGATACACATCATTGGCAATATACTTCTCCCCCACCGGAAGCTGTTTCTCTATCACCGGATGGCGTCCCTGCCTGATATCCAGCACATCACTGTCCTCCACTATCGGACGGATGTACTTATTCGCTCCGGCAACATTGGCAAAAGCAAGCAGACAGTCCAAACGGGCTATCTGGTTGGCATTAATCTGAATGGCAGGGATATATTCGGCAAGGGAAAGAACCAAATCATTATAAAGCTTGGTTTCGAGCGTCAGAATCTTATCTTCCGCACCCAGAATCTTTTCTTCGTATTCCTTCAACTCCTGTGTGATATAACGCTCTGCATTCACCAGTGTCTGTTTGCGAATCCAGTCGGCAGGCACTTTGTCTTTGTGTGCATTGCGCACCTCTATGTAATAGCCGAATACATTGTTATAGGCAATCTTCAGACTGGGAATGCCGGTCTGCTCACTCTCGCGCTGCTGCACCTGCAACAGATAATCCTTTCCCGAAAAAGCGATGCGGCGCAACTCGTCCAGCTCTTCATTTACCCCATCGGCTATCACTCCCCCTTTATTCACCAGCAACGGAGGGTCATTCTTTATCTCTTTGGCTATTTTCTCGCGGATATTGAGGCAAAGGTTAAGCTGTTCACCGATGCGGCGCAAACTGTCATTGTCGGCATTCAGACAAGCGTTCTTAATAGGCTCGATGGCCTGCAATGCCACTTTAAGCTGAACCACCTCACGCGGAGAGATACGTCCCACGGCCGCTTTAGACACAATGCGTTCCAGGTCGCCGATAAACTGCAACTTCTCTTCAATGAACTCTTTAAAGTCCGGTTCGCGGAAGAAATACTCCACCACATCCAGGCGCTCATTGATAGGCTTCTCGTCTTTCAACGGAAACACCACCCAGCGTTTCAGCAGACGGGCCCCCATCGGGCTGATTGTTTTGTCGATAACATCCAGCAGACTCGTGCCTCCGTCATTCATGCTACCCAGCAATTCCAGGCTCCGGACAGTGAATTTATCCAAGCGCACATAGCGGTCTTCCTCAATGCGCGACAGCGAGGTGATATGGCCGATTTGATAATGCTGCGTCATATCCAGATATTGCAGGATGGCGCCCGAAGCGATAATACCGTTCTTGAGATGCTCGACGCCGAAACCTTTCAAATTCTTCGTTTCAAAGTGTTTCAACAGCTTCTCGCGAGAAGAAGTCTCGGTAAACACCCAGTCCTCCAATTCGAACGTGAAGAACTTGCTGCCGAAATTTCCTTCAAACATTCCCCGCTTTCCGCGTTCAAACAATATTTCCTTGGGAGCGAAGTTGTTCAACAGCTTGTCCACATAGTCAAACGGCCCTTCAGCCGTAAGAAATTCACCGGTAGAAATATCCAAAAAAGCAACACCACACGCAGCTTTACCGAAATGGACTGCCGCCAGAAAGTTATTCTCCTTATACGAAAGGACATTATCATTGATGGCCACCCCCGGAGTCACCAACTCGGTAATACCCCTCTTCACCAACTTCTTTGTCAGTTTAGGGTCTTCCAACTGGTCACAGATGGCCACACGCTTGCCGGCACGTATCAGTTTCGGCAGATAAGTATCCAGAGCATGATGCGGAAAGCCCGCCATCTCCACACTCTTCCCTTGTCCGTTGGCACGTTTGGTCAGTGTAATTCCCAATATTTCAGAGGCTACAATGGCATCTTCGGAATAGGTTTCATAGAAATCTCCACACCTAAAAAGCATGATTGCATCGGGATGCTTTGCCTTCAACTCAAAAAACTGCTTCATCATCGGGGTTAAAACCACATCATTTGCCACTGTTGTATCCTTTCTTTTTAAAGTTAATATCACCGGACAAAGATAGCAAATCGACCTCTGATTTTAAAACAGTGAAAGGAAAAGTTTTACACTATTTATCCCTCTTGCAGCTACACAATATCTACAATAATCTTTGCTTCTTTCAATTTTCGGAGTATCTTTTCTTCTTTCATTGAGCGTGCCGGCATCTTGCCATGAGCCAACCGCCATACTTTCCACGGAGTAACCTGATGCTTGAATGCCAGACTACAATAAACAAACCGATACTTTGAATTCCAAAATCTAAATATTTCCATCATCTCAATGATTTTATCTGTCTTGTAGCTCCGGCAAAACATTTATTATTATTAGAAACGTGGAACTATCTGTTCTAATATCCGCTTAGGAAGGCCCTGAGATTGCCTGTGAACACGAATATACGACAGCTTAGCCCCACGCTATAACAAGCGTGAGAACCAACTGCGTCCTTCATGTGTTCACGAAAATTTCTCAGGTTTTCCTAAACATGAAAAAGACACAACGTTTCTCTGCAACGTAATCTTTTATAAATCCGCAGAGACATCTCCATGTCTCAAACTTGTACAAAAGTAGTGATTAATTGTCAATATACGCCCAATAAATACCAAAATATTAACCGCATAGTCATTTTATTGTTTCTATCTTTGTGCACATAAACAAATAAAGACCAATGAAAAAGATACAAGTAAAAGAGCTGAAAGACAACATGTTTGAGACAATCAGCAAAGAATGGATGCTGGTAACCGCCGGTACAAAGGAAAAATTCAATACAATGACTGCCAACTGGGGCGGCATCGGATTCTTATGGAACAAGCCGGTAGCCTTCATCTTTATCCGCCCCGAACGCTACACGTTCGACTTCATAGAGCAGAATGATTACCTCACTCTCTCTTTCCTGGGCGAAGAGCATAAGGATGTTCACAAAATTTGTGGTTCTAAGTCAGGGCGAGATATCGACAAAGTGAAAGCAACAGGGCTTCAACCCTTATTCACCGAAAATGGAAGTATTACTTTTGAACAGGCCCGGCTGACCTTTGAGTGCAAGAAACTGTATGCCGATATAATTAAGCCGGAAGACTTTATCGACCAAAGCATTATCGACCGATGGTATGGAGAAGCGCACGGCGGCTTCCATAAAATGTATGTGGTAGAGATTGTCAATGTATTGGAGGCAATCTCATAAAACAGGCGGCTGAGTACCTAAAATGGAAAGTATATATCCTGTTCTTGGCACAGTTTCCAAGGACAGGCTCTCGTCTTCCGACAGATATTTCCGCAGTCTCGCCACATAGTTATTCAAACTCTGCTCGCTGCCGGGAGTACCCTCCCACAGCTCCTGCACTATTTGTTCGCGACTTACTGTTTGATTCATGTTCTGTGCCAACAACTTCAGCAGTTTATATTCAAACTCAGTCAGCCTTCTCACAGGCTCCTCGCCTTTGAACAACATACTGTCTCCGGCTCTCAGATTAAACATTCCGATGGATAGTCCTTTCGGATGGAAATATGGCGTGTGCCTGCGTATGTAAGCCACCAACTCCTCCATTTCGAAAGGCTTTCGCAGATAAGCGATGCCACCTGCATCCAGCGCCCTTGCCACTTCCGAACCGGCTATGTGTGAAGAGACAAACAGAATCGGTGTATCGGGAGCCGTCAGTTTGAGTTCCGCAACGGCATCTATTCCATTCTTCCCTCCTATCTCTACATCCAGCACCATAATGTCCGGCTGCATTTCCTGAACCACACCCTGAATTCCTACCAGCGTAGTGCAATACTCTGCAGCATAGCCCGATGCCCTCAATGCCAAGATTACCACTTGTCCCAATGCGATGTCATCGTCTACAAACAGAACTTTTGTCTTTTCCATCCGTTTTTCTCCTTTCAATCAACGATATGGAATAATGAATGTAAAAGTGCTTCCTTCACCTTCGGCACTCTTCATCATTATTTCCCCTCCATGTTCATTTATAATATATTTGGATTGTGCCAAGCCTATGCCGTAACCCTTCTGCTGTTGCTCTTCGCTTCGGGGAACCCGATAGAACTGGGTGAACAATTTCTTCTGATGGGTGGCAGCGATGCCCCAACCATTGTCTTTGACAGACACACGCAACCGCTCATCCACAATAGAAAGAGAGACCTCTATTCTCACTCCTGCATCCGAATATTTCAAGGCATTCTCCATCAGGTTACGAAGCACGTTCTCTATATACATGCCATCGGCCATTACCTGCAAACCCGAAGGAAGTTCATTGATGATGCAGATGGTATGAGGCTTGTCCGGATAGAGGCAGGACAACTCCTTCTTCACTCCCGCTGCTATTTCCGGAACATCAATCAGACTTTTATTCAATACCACCTGATGACGATCCATGCGTGCGGTCATTAACAAAGCCTCTATGTTGGAAATCAGACGCTTCACACCCGCTTTACTCGTTTCAAGCATCTCCTTGGTCTCCTCATCGGATACCACTAATTTCAACCACCCCATCATCGTAATAACACTGTTCAATGGAGATTTCAAATCATGAATAGTGCCATTTATAGTCATTTCCCTCTTGCGGAGCAAGACTTCCTTCCGACGAATGGCAGTCAGCTGAAAAAACAGACAAAGTAATACCAGCAGCATCATGCAGGCAGAAAGAGCCAGCGTCCAAAGCTGATGCCGCAGAAAATGAGACATAGGAATATCTACCTTTATCTGAAGATATTGCAAGCCTTTTGTGCCAATAGGCATGAACTTAGATACATAATCAGGCGTATGGCTTTCCAAGTCTCCAACAGAAGAAATCATTACGGTGTCTTTATCATAAAGAAGGAATTGATGAGGATGATGGATAATGCTATCTGATAAATGCCAAAGGCTGTCCAAAGTATGCATATTCAGGGGGAAACCTGCTGCTAATAAATAATCTTGCGCCAATTGAGATACAATCTCTCCGGTTGTAGTACCTATCCCCATCTTTCTAGCTGCCGGCAAATTAAATGTATCTTTATTAGTCGGTAATTTACGAATACTGTCTAACTCTTGCGGAGTCATGTCCGACAATAATTTCACTTTAAGCACAGGTTTCGTTTGTATCGGCCGTCCCGACCGTAAATCACTTCGAATCCACTTTTCATCTTCTATTATTCTTTTTGTAACCTCACTTATATTAATTATATCTTCGACCACATCTTGATTATATAAACTAAATATATAACTAATTTGCAGACAGACTGTTGCAGCCATAGCAATAAAGGTGATATAATAATATTTCTTCATTTTATAATCAGTTCTACGCGACAAAGATAATTGTTTCTGATCAAAAAGATTATAAAATGATTATGTTTTTATTATAAACGCTCTTTTTAAAACGACTTACCTTTGCGAAGTATAAAAAAAAACACTAATGGAAACAATAAACTTAGAAAAACTTACGACAGAAACGATAGAGTCAATAAAGGGCGGTGGATGGGTCTTTCAAGAAAACCAATGGATATGGATTGAAGATGATCCCCCTACGGACGACAATGATTGGAGTTATAATATCAATCTAAAATAAAATGACTATTTATTACCGGTAAATTAAATAAGTACAGAACCTAATCTGTATAATCAGCAGGAACGGATACCGAAAAGTTTATAGAGTAGGTTTATACCCAAAACGTATAATATGAAATCTATTACGACATTGGAAAACATCCCTGATTCATTGGATATCCAAGAAATGATGGATGTAAAAGGAGGAGCAGAAGTAAATGCAAATATATGCCTCCTTGCCGCAGCAGTTAAATGCACTGTGGCAGGTGCTGGAACATGCACTACAAAAGGTTCCGGAACGATTGTTATACAACCGAATCCGAGCCCGAATCCAGGTCCAACTACAGAACCCGGACATTAAAAGTCTAACAATGTAGAAGAAAGATGTCACAATATATTTGAGATACAAGTATATTTGTGGCATCTTCATTCACTCTATTTAAACACAAAATATGATAGATATCAATAATATATATATTTTAAACCCTGACTATCATTTTAAAAATGATATTGACAGAATTGTTATGTATTCCAACAAGCAAGTAAAATACAATGCTTCCATTGAATGGATAGGATACATACATCCGTTTCAGGCCATGATATTATCTCTCTTCACCGACAATAAAACGTTGACAACACACATAGATGAAATAGCAAAACATTTTCATTTATCTCCTAATGCGGTGTATGATATGATTCTTCCATATATCAGCAACTCCGGATATTGCTTTACAGTTATAGACTCCAATAAAGTTATTTTCCCTGCAAATACACTCATTCCTCTTTCCCAAATAGAAACTGAAGATTTGCATTATGATTTTAACATAAGCGACCTTCAGTGCAACAATGTAGACTTGACACCGGATAGAATGCATCGCTCCCCACAATCTCTACTATTTATGCTTACCAACAAATGCGTTACAAACTGTAAATATTGCTACGCAGACAAGAAAACCAAATGCATAGAACTGGATACCGAAAAGATATTAGCTCTTATCGAAGAAGCCAAACAACTTAAAATGTCATATATAGATATCATAGGCGGAGAAGTATTTTGCAAAAAGGACTGGGACATTATCCTTCACAAATTAGTGGCTTCAGACTTAACTCCTAGCTATATATCAACTAAGGTTCCTATTAATGCCAGTATTGCCGAGAAGTTATATAAAACAGGATACAATAATGTCATACAGATTTCTCTGGACATCTTAGACGAAAATAAACTAATTGACCTGATCGAATGCAAGAAAGGGTATCTTAAAAGTATTAAAGATGGAATTGACATTCTGCAAGAATACGGCTTCAAGATTCAGATAGATACCATTTTAACCAAACATAATTCAAATAAAAGCGATATAATAGAATTATACAACTATATCAAACAAATTAAAAATCTTGTTTATTGGGAAATTAGAGTACCCGAATTATCAATCTATACTCCACAAACATTTTCAGAAATACAAGCCACCAAAAAAGATTTAACTGAAATTTGCTCCTTCATTAAATCGGAGCTAATACCTGATAAAGGATGTACTATCTATGTAAGCGATGAAGCCATAGAAGAAATTTATAAAAAAGGAAAGCCCAACGACCAATGCTTTAAAGGAGGGTCATGCGGAATTCTAGAAAATCGATTATTCGTATTGCCCGACGGAAAAGTAACACTTTGCGAACAACTATATTGGCATCCTCAATTCATTTTAGGAGACTTAAAAGAACAGACATTAGCAGAAATTTGGCAATCGCCGAGGGCTAAAGCCTTATTTGAAATGGGACAAACTCAGTTTCGGGAAAATAGTGCCTGCACGAAATGTCACATTTTTGAGTTTTGCAGAAAGAACCACAGACGATGCCTAGTAAAAGTTATAAAAGCGTATGGAGAAGAGAATTGGGATTATCCTGACCCTCGCTGCCAATATGCTCCAACTATTCAAACAAACCTAATTTATAAATAAACAATGAGACATTTATACATCCTCCTAGCATTGGTATATGTCACACATAGCCATGCACAAACAAGTAATATTGTCGGACAGGTAATAGACAAAGACAGTGTTGCCATAGAAGGTGTTGCCATCATTCTGCAAAAGCAGGACTCAACCTTTATAGCCGGAACCATAACGAACAAGGAAGGGCGGTTCACTCTTCCAATGACGGAAAAGCCCTATCGGTTGATGTTCCAACATCTGGCATACGAAACTATGTGTTTGAACTCATCTAAAGAACAAATAGGAAATATAATTTTAAAGGAATCAGACAGTAAACTGGATGAAGTAATCGTAAAAGCAGAACGGCCGGTTATTCGGATGATTAACAATAGATTAACCTACGATTTGCAGTCAGTAAAACAAAATAAAATAATCGCTAATGCTCACGAACTACTAAAAGAATTGCCCAGTATCAGCAGCACAGATGGAAACAGCCTCAACCTAGCAGGAGCGAACGGCACTACCATATTAATATCCGGCAAAGTCTCCAGCCTGAGTACCGAACAAATCATTGAATATTTAAAAACATTGCCGGCCGAAAAAGTGGAGAAAGTGGAAGTTATCTACAATGCTCCTCCACAACTACACATTAAAGGTGCCGTTATCAATGTGGTACTGAAAAAAGAAAATAGATACACCATGAATGGACAGGTACAGGCTACATGGACCAACCAGCATGAAAATTCTTTCAGCGGTGTGGGAAGTTTGTTTCTGACTAGCCCCAAATGGTCATTCGACTTAATGTATTCAATTGCTGACAACAAACAAATAAGTAAAAGCACAACTACAGCAAAACATACCTTGGGAAACGATATCTATGACATTGACTCGGAAAGTCGTACCAAATCAACTAGCAACAAACATAACGTATACACAAACATAGCGTATAACTTAGATGATACCCACTCACTGGAACTGTCATACAACGGACTATATGCCCCCCGGAACAAATCAGATGCATATAGCGTGAACAACCTATTTTCGGATGCAAACTCCCTAAACAAAGGAAAAAACTACTTACACAATGCCAGCCTGTACTACAAACATAAATGGGGAAACATTTCTGTAGAGTACACTAACTATACAGACGACAACACGCAAAACATGAAGTATATAAAAGACCACCACTCCATAGATGCATTCACCTATCAGCGAAAACAGAATATAGACCGCGTGAAAGCGTATGCCGACATGAGCCATAACTTGAAGAACAATTGGATATTAAACTATGGAGTCAGCTATAACTATGTAAAGAACAACAACAAACAAAGCAATGTAGACAAACAGCACGACAATGAAGGCAGTTTTACAAATGCCTTCGCTACAGAAGAACATACAGGAAATATTTATGCCGGTACCCAAAAATCTTTCTATGAAGGAAAACTGTCGATAGATTGTTCACTCATCGGTGAATTATACAAAATAAACAGTTACAGAAAAAATGCCTTGTTGCCTAATATAACAGTTACTTTTATTCCGGAAAACAATCACATCTTCCAGTTGGCATACAATTCCATCAGGAGCTATCCGAGTTATTGGCAAAGACAGAATTACACTTCCTATAATGATGAATATAGCATCTCTATGGGCAACCCTCTACTAAAACCGGCACGAACCGGCAATGCCAATTTGACCTATGTATTGAAGAATAAATACACTTTTCAAGTCTCCTACTATAAGGTGGAAGATTTTTTCATAGACCAAAGCTATCAATCGCCGGAGAAACTGCAATTACTGCATAAAACTTTCAATATAGACTACACGTCGTTGCTGAACTTTACAGCAGCCATTCCTATCAATTTCGGGAATATTGTCAGCTCAAACCTGATTGCTAACATATACAACGAACGTTATAAAAGCAACGAATGGTTTCAACTTGCATACAACAGAAATAAATGGACCGGATCGTTAATGGCTTACAACACTATCTTCATATCAAAAAAGCCCAATATAACCATGAATCTTATGGCTTTCTACAGAACTCCCAGCATACAGGGAATCTGGGATTTGGAAGATAACTGGTGCATCAACACCGGTTTGAGATATACTTTTGCAAAAGATAAAGCAATAGTCAGCCTACAATGCAATGACATTTTTGAATCCTTGTATCCCAAAGTAAAGGTAAGATTTGACAAACAGTATCAAAACCTCAACCAAAATTTCTATCAACGCAATATCACATTGAGTTTTACCTACAAATTCAACGGATTCCAAGATAGAACTCCTAAAGAAGTGGATACTTCAAGATATGGAGTAAATTAACGTACCATCATGAGCAAATTCCACGTTTACCACCAGCACGATTCCATGCAGTGCGGCATTGCCTGCCTGCAAATGATATGCAAATACCATGGGAAAGAGTATTCACAAGATACTCTTTCCCACTACTGCTTTGCTACCAACGAAGGCGTGTCACTACTGGGCATCAGCGATGCGGCAACCCGCCTGGGGCTGCACACCACGTGCGGACGAGTAACAATAGAACAACTGCACGAAGCTCCATTACCCTGCATCCTGCATTGGAATCAAAACCATTTCGTAGTTCTCTATCAAATAAAGAAAGGTAAAACATTCTATATTGCCGACCCCGGAAAGGGACTTGTAACCTATGACGATAGGGAATTTAAGGAACATTGGCTTAGCACCCGGTCTAATGGAGAAGAAAAAGGAATAGTCATGTTTTTACAGCCTACTCCTGCCTTTTATGAACAGCAGGAAGAAACAACAAAAGACAAACGCTCTTTCCGTTTTCTGCTGGGTTACCTCAGACAGCACCGCCGCTACTTCGGACAAATCATACTAGGAGCGTTGGTGGGGTGTCTGCTGCAGCTCATCTTTCCATTCCTCACGCAAGCGATTGTAGATGTAGGTATCGTCCATCAAAATCTGAACTTTATCTATCTTATCTTACTGGGGCAACTGATACTAACCATCAGCCGTGCTTCGGTCGACTTTATCCGCCGATGGATTTTGCTGCATATCAGTATGCGAATCAATATTTCGTTGGTTTCCGACTTTTTCATCAAATTGCTCAAACTCCCTATGTCGTTCTTCGACACCAAACTGATGGGTGACCTGATGCAACGCATGAACGACCACAACAGGATAGAGAAGTTTCTCACCACCCAAATGCTGAACGTCACGTTCTCACTGCTCAGTTTCGTGGTGTTCGGCTGTGTATTATTCAGCTATAATCTGGCCATTTTCTGCATCTTTATGCTTGCAAGCGTTCTTTATGCTTTATGGATTGCCTTGTTTCTGAAAAAAAGAAAGATTCTGGATTATGAATTATTCGAAAAACAGGCAGAAAACAGCAACAAGACCTACCAATTCATCACTGCCATGCAAGAGATTAAGCTACAAGACTGCGAGCAACGCCGGCGATGGGAATGGGAAGATGTGCAAGCGGATTTGTTCGGCGTACAAATGAAAAGCTTGAAGTTGCAACAAACACAGGAGGCCGGAAGCATATTCATCAACGAAGTGAAAAATATAGTGATAACCGTGGTTGCCGCCACCGCCGTCATCCACGGACAAATGACACTGGGTATGATGCTGGCTGTGCAATACATCATCGGACAACTGAACAGTCCGGTGGAACAATTGATGAGCTTCCTTTATTCATTGCAAGATGTGAAAATCAGTCTGGAACGCATCAATGAAATTCATGAAATGAAGAATGAAGAGAATGAAAACAGGCTATTGACCGAAATACCGGGTATCTCCAATGACCTTTCTTTTGAGCATGTCGGCTTCAAATATGACCCGCACAGCCCGAAGATGACCATAGAAGATGTAAGCCTCACCATCCCCGAAACGAAAGTGACCGCCATAGTGGGTGCTTCGGGCAGTGGAAAAACCACCTTGCTGAAACTGTTGCTGGGGTATTATCCTGTAATGAACGGAGAAATAAAGATAGGAGAAGCCAACCTGAACAGCTTCAACCTGAAATGGTGGCGCAGGCAGTGCGGGGTAGTAATGCAAGACGGAGTGATATTCTCTGAATCCATTGCCCGAAACATCGCCGTGGATGACGGAGACATAGATGGAGAAAGACTGCTGCGTGCTGTAGAAATAGCCAATATAAAAGAATTCATCATGAGTCTGCCCATGCGGTTCAGTACCATGATAGGCAGAGACGGAATAGGATTGAGCCAAGGACAGAAACAACGTATACTGATAGCCCGTGCGGTTTACAAAGACCCGTTATATATCTTCCTGGATGAAGCCACTAATGCCTTGGATGCCAAAAACGAACGAGCTATAGTCGAGAATCTGGATCAGTTCTATAAAGGAAGGACAGTCGTAGTGGTAGCCCACCGGCTCAGCACCGTAAAAAATGCCCACCAAATTATAGTGTTGGATAAAGGACGTATAGTGGAGACCGGTAACCATGCTTCACTGATAGAGAAAAAGGGGGCCTATTATAATCTTGTAAAAAACCAATTAGAACTGGGAAATTAGAAAACAGAAAAAATTATGGCAGATTTCAATAATATAGAACTGAGAAGTGAAAAGGTAAGGAACATTATCGGCAAAGTACCGCCCGAAATCATACGCACCGGAATAGGCGATATCACCGGCATCCTACTGATATTAATATTGGCGGCATTCTTTATTCCTTATCCAGAAAGCATCAAGGGCACAGCCACCGTAACAGGGATTGATGTAACCGGTTGCATTCATGCCGAAGTGCTTATCCCCTACCGATACATTACAAAAGTAAAGAAAGGAATGCCTGTAGAAATGGAATTCGAAGGATATGAAGCAGCCCGGCATGGTTATCCAAATGGAAAAATAGTGAATTGCACGAAGACAGTAACTGTAATGGATGGAAATAATTTCTTCACAGCCGAAATAATACTAGACAACCAACATGCTTCTTATCCCATCCTAAAAGATATGAAAGGCTCTGCCTCTATCTTACTTTCAGACGAAAGCATAGCTTGCCATATCTTCCCAATGTTAGGACATTAAGACTGATGGTGACCGGATATGAAAAAAGCCTCTAAAACTGTAATTTTAGAGGCTTTTTGTCTTAAATAAACTGTTGATTTGTTGGACTACCAAGATTCGAACTTGGACAAACAGAACCAAAACCTGTTGTGCTACCATTACACCATAGTCCAATCATTATGTGCTTTCCTTGGAAAGCGGTGCAAAGATACGTTTTTCTATCTATATAATCCAAATATTTTCGCACTTTTTTTTGCTACAAAATGCAAATGTGTATCTTTGTAAGCCTAATTAAAAGACTTCTATAGTATGAAAAAACTTCTAGCCTGTATTGCGCTGGGCTGTATAGCGACGGCGAACAGTTACGCAGGAACTCCACTTTGGATGCGTGACGTGCAGATTTCCCCGGATGGTAAGGAAATCGTTTTTTGTTATAAAGGGGATATTTATAAGGTGCCTGCCAAAGGAGGCGCTGCTACCCAACTCACCACACAGAGTTCTTACGAGTGTACGCCTATATGGTCGCCCGACGGAAAAAAAATAGCTTTTGCCAGTGACCGAAACGGAAATTTCGATGTGTTCGTGATGCCTGCCGATGGCGGACCGGCACAGCGGCTCACCACTCATTCGGCAGCAGAACTGCCTTCCGCTTTTACCCCGGACGGCAAATACATACTTTTCTCCGCTGCCATTCAAGACCCTGCCAACAGTGCCTTGTTTCCCACATCGGCCATGACCGAACTATATAGAGTGCCCACCAAAGGAGGACGTACCGAACAGGTGTTGGGAACTCCTGCCGAAGCCGTATGTTTTGATAAAACCGGAAAAACCTTGCTCTATCAAGATAGAAAAGGTTTTGAAGATGAATGGCGCAAACATCATACATCGTCCATCACCAGAGATGTGTGGATGTATGACACGCAAAGCCGAAAACATACCAACCTCACCCGGCATGCAGGCGAAGACCGGAATCCGGTACTCTCTCCGGACAATCAGACTGTCTATTTCCTGAGCGAACGTGATGGCGGAAGCTTCAACGTATATTCGTTCCCGCTCGATGCACCGCAATCCGTCAAGCCGGTGACAAGTTTCAAGACCCATCCGGTCCGTTTCCTTTCTATGGGCAGCAACGGGACTTTGTGCTATACTTATGATGGCGAAATCTATACCCAACAAGGAAATGCCGCCCCACAAAAGGTAAAAATAGACCTGATACGTGACGATCAGGACAAAATAGCTGATTTAAGTTTTACTAAAGGCGCTACTTCGGCCACGGTGTCACCCGATGGAAAACAGATTGCATTCATCGTACGCGGAGAAGTCTTTGTCACTTCGGCTGATTACACTACTACCAAACAGATTACCCACACCCCGGCACGCGAAGCAGGGGTAACCTTTGCACCCGATAACCGCACACTGGCATACGCCAGCGAGAGAAACGGTAACTGGGAATTGTATCTGGCTAAAATAGCACGCAAGGAAGAAGCAAACTTCCCGAATGCCACTCTTATCGAAGAGGAAGTGTTATTGCCGTCCGCCAAGGTGGAACGCGCCTATCCGCAGTTTTCACCGGACGGCAAGGAGTTGGCCTTTATCGAAGACCGCAACCGCTTGATGGTGATGAATCTCGATACTAAGAAGGTACGCCAAGTGACGGACGGCTCCACATGGTACAGCACCGGAGGAGGTTTTGACTATGCTTGGTCACCCGACGGCAAATGGTTTACATTGGAGTTTATCGGGAACAGGCATGACCCATATTCAGACATCGGCTTGGTTAATGCGCAAGGAGGAGATATCATTAATATTACCAATAGCGGTTACACCAGCGGTTCGCCCCGTTGGGTGCTCGATGGCAATGCCATCCTGTTTATCACCGAACGCTATGGTATGCGCAATCATGCTTCATGGGGCTCATTGAACGATGTCATGCTGGTGTTCCTCAATCAGGATGCATACGACAAGTTCCGCTTGAGCAAGGAAGATTATGAATTGCAGAAAGAACTGGAAAAGGAACAGGATAAGACCAAAAAAGACGAGTCGAAGAAAGACAAGAAAAAGGATAAGGATAAAAAAGAAGATACCAAAGAGGAGAAAATAAAGGATATTGTGGTCGAACTGAAGAATATGGAAGACCGCATTGTGCGCCTTACTCCCAATTCCTCGGACTTAAGCAGCGCCATCATCTCCAAAGACGGTGAGAAGCTTTATTATCTTTCTGCTTTTGAAGGCGGATTCGACCTTTGGAAACTGGACCTCAGAAAGAAGGATACCAAGTTGCTCCATAAGATGAATACCGGTTGGACAAACATGGAAATGGATAAGGAAGGAAAAGAAATCTTTGTCTTGGGCGGAAGCACCATGCAGAAGATGAATGCCGCTTCCGAAACATTGAAGCCCATAAGCTATAAGGCGGATATGACGATGGACTTGGCAGCAGAACGCGAATATATGTTCAATCATGTCTATAAACAGCATCAGAAGCGTTTCTACAATCTCAATATGCATGGGATAGACTGGGATGCCATGAGTGCCGCTTATCGCAAATTCCTGCCGCATATCAGCAATAACTATGACTTTGCCGAGATGCTGAGCGAATGGTTGGGCGAACTCAATGTGTCGCACACCGGAGGACGTTATTATTCCAATCTAAAGGGAGATGCCACAGCCAATCTGGGACTGCTGTACGACTGGAACTATGACGGCAAGGGGCTGCTCATTTCCGAAGTGGTGGAAAAAGGACCGTTCGACCATGCCCGCTCCAAAGTAAAAGCCGGAGACATTGTAGAGAAAATAAACGGAAAAGAAATTACTGCCGAAGCAGACTATGCGGCACTATTCAATAATTTAAGCCGGAAGAAGACGCTGGTTTCTCTTTATAATCCTCAGACCAAAGAACGCTGGGAAGAGGTGGTGGTTCCTATCAGCAACGGTGCTCTGAACGGATTGCTTTACACGCGCTGGGTGAAACAGCGTGCCGCTGATGTGGACAAATGGTCTGGCGGACGTTTGGGCTATGTACATATCCAGTCGATGGGTGATGACAGTTTCCGCTCTGTCTACTCGGACATCTTGGGCAAATACAATGACCGCGAAGGAATTGTAATCGACACTCGTTTCAACGGCGGAGGCCGCTTGCACGAGGATATAGAGATACTATTCAGCGGCAAGAAGTATTTCACTCAGGTGGTACGCGGACGTGAAGCGTGTGATATGCCGAGCCGTCGTTGGAACAAGCCGTCCATCATGCTGCAATGCGAAGCCAATTACAGTAATGCACACGGTACTCCGTGGGTTTACAGTCATCAAAAATTGGGCAAGCTGGTGGGTATGCCTGTACCGGGCACCATGACGAGTGTATCGTGGGAGACGCTTCAAGACCCCTCACTGGTATTCGGTATTCCTATCATCGGTTATCAATTGCCGGACGGAAGTTATCTGGAAAACAGTCAGTTGGAACCGGATATCAAGGTAGCCAATTCACCGGAAACAGTCGTTCAGGGCGAAGATACTCAGTTGAAAGTGGCTGTGGATGAATTGCTGAAGGAAATAGATGGGAAATAAAATACGAATATAGAGTTATAAGAAGGAACAAAAAAGCGGGAGTGTGTCAAAACTAAACCAGCCTATCCAATCGTCAGTTGTAGGGGCAGGGTTTGCCTGCCCGAAGACACAAAGTAAACTGTTTTCGGGCGAGTGAACCTCGCCCCTACGAACGAAACGACAGCATTATCCACGTTTTGACATACCCCCGTCTTATATCTATCAAAAAGAATCTCTCTTTCCTTACTTGGCAATCACCAGATAATAGTTCTTCTTACCGCGTTGAACCAGCAGGTATTTTTCATCCAGCAGGTCGGCAGTCGTAATCACTTGGTCAAAGGCATTTAGTTTCTCTTTATTCAGCGAAACGCCTCCACCTTGAACCAACTTACGCATCTCACCTTTTGAAGCGAAGACAGCAGCGTTATCGACGAATAAATCTACCGCTTTCACACCTTCTGCCAATGCATCACGTGATACCTCAAACTGGGGAACACCTTCGAATACGGCCAGCAACGTGTCTTCATCCAGTTTCTTCAATGCCTCCGAAGTAGCATTACCAAACAGAATGCCTGATGCTTCGACAGCCGCATTGTAGTCTTCTTCCGAATGAACCATAACAGTCACTTCCTTGGCCAGACGCTTCTGCAATACACGCAAATGTGGAGCTTCGGCATGTTCTGCGGTCAATGCTTCCACTTCTTCCTGACTCAGTGAAGTAAAGATTTTGATGTAGCGGGCAGCATCCTCATCACTTACATTCAACCAGAACTGATAGAATTTGTAAGGAGAAGTATAACGGGGATCCAACCAGATGTTACCTGATTCAGTCTTACCGAACTTGCCACCATCGGCCTTTGTAATCAACGGACAAGTCAAAGCAAATACTTCGCCACCGTTGGTACGGCGAATCAACTCGGCACCGGTAGTAATGTTACCCCATTGGTCAGAGCCACCCATCTGAAGTTTACAGCCTTTTGTTTCGTATAAGTGCAGGAAGTCATAACCCTGCAACAGCTGGTAAGTAAATTCTGTAAATGACAAACCGTCACGGGCTTCACCGTTCAAACGTTTCTGTACAGAATCCTTAGCCATCATATAGTTCACTGTGATATGCTTACCTACCTCACGGGCAAAATCAAGGAAAGTAAAATCCTTCATCCAATCATAGTTATTCACCAATTCGGCTTTGTTGGGAGCATCGCTCTCAAAGTCCAAGAACTTGGCCAGCTGCTTCTTGATGCAAGCTACGTTGTGACGCAAAGTCTCTTCTGTCAGCAGATTACGTTCCTGCGATTTACCGGAAGGGTCGCCAATCATACCGGTTGCACCACCTACAAGAGCCAACGGCTTATGACCGCAACGCTGGAAATGACGCAGCATCATCACACCACACAAGTGGCCGATATGCAAAGAGTCAGCAGTAGGGTCGATGCCCAGATATGCTGTAACTTGTTCTTTAGCCAATAACTCCTCGGTGCCCGGCATCATTGTATGCACCATTCCACGCCATGTTAATTCTTCTACAAAATTCATCGAATGATTAATCTATTTAATTGTTTGATTTATACTTTAATGCCACAAAAGTACGACTCTTTATCTGAAGAAACAACTCTTATCGCCGAAAAAAGATTTTTCCCGCATTTTCGGCTATCTGCATGGAAAGCTCTTCTACGGTCACCCGCCGCACTTCGGCAATGCCCTTTATGATGTCACGGACGGGCATCCGGCTTTCATCCGTCTCGGTCAGCAAGCACTCCAAAGGAATCTCCTGCAACACAGGTAGTTGATACTTCTCTCCTATCGAAAGACGAATATCCTCGCGCAGCAACATCCGGGCTATATTCACATTATTACGGAAGCCGTGTACCACCCACGGCATGCTTGGACGGAATTTTCTTTTCAGCTCCACCAACTCGTTAAAGGCTTTCACACAATGAATGACCAACGGTTTGCCTATCTCTTCCGCCAACAAGATTTGTCGTTCAAATACTTCTTTCTGAAGCATCGGATTCGTCGAGGTCATTTTATCGAGCCCTGCCTCGCCAATAGCCAGCACAGCAGGATGTGTCACCGCTTTGCGCAGCAGTTCCCACTCTTCCTCCCACCTGCCTCCCACCCTCCACGGATGAATGCCCACAGAATAATAATTTCCCTCTATGGGACAGAAAGCGGCAGGTTCTACATTCAGAATGCTTTCGCCCGCTATCGGAGCCGCATAATGAGTATGGATATCAAGTAACATAAAATGCTATAGTTTAAGGGACAGGATCGTATCCCGAACCACCCCACGGATGGCAACGCAACAAACGGCGGACGGCCAGATACAAACCCTTAAAAGGGCCATGTTTCTTAATCGCCTCGATAGCATATTCGGAACAAGTGGGAACAAAACGACAGGAAGGCGGAGTCATGGGAGAAATATAACCCCGGTAGAAATAAATAGGGAGTAGCAGAAGACGTGAAAGCAGCTTTTTCATTCTATTTTTTCTATTATATGAAACAGTAACCTCTTCACCTTCTCCTCTACCTCAGCCGAAGGATGGATTTCGTTGTCCAACCATATAAAGGCTAAAACCAGTCTTTTGTCCTTGGCAACCAGTGCATCTGTCAGTAGCCGTTTATTCTTGCGGTATGCTTCACGCACCTGGCGTTTCACCAAATTGCGTTTTACCGCCCGCTTGAAGCGTTTCTTAGGGACACTTATCAAGATAGAAGCAGGTGCCTCCCCCTCCGAAGCATCCAGCCACATATACACCACACGCAAGGGGAAAGCCGGAAAAGATTTGTTTCCACCGGCAAAAAGACGTTCTATCATCGCCTTGCTGTTCAATCGTTCCGCTTTGCTAAGTGTATATTCTGCCATAGTTTTACTTTTCCATATAAAAAGAAACCGAGGGTTTCGGATCACAAAGTTATAACTTTTTGATACAAAACCCCCGATTTCGGGCTATAAACTAAAAAAATTAATCTTTGTTACGTTCACGGATAAACATATCCAGTGCAGCCGTCATTGAAGGAGCTTCCACAGTAGGAGCTTCCAGGTCAAGACGCAAACCGGCTTCTTTGACCGCTTTAGCCGTTGCAGGACCAAAACATCCGATGGCAATCTCTTTTTGGTCGAACTCAGGGAAGTTTTTCATCAATGAGTTGATTCCGGCAGGACTGAAGAACAGCAACATATCGTAATCAAAATTTTCTTCGGGAGTGAAATCGTTGCTTACTGTGCGATACATCACTACCTCAGTGTGTTGAATCTTCTTGCCGTCCAATGCATTTCTAATCTCGTCATTGTGCACGTCCGACATCGGAACAAGATACTTCTCAGTGCCATGTTTAACAATGGATGGAAGCAAATCCGCAAATTTACCGGTCGCTCCAAAGAACACTTTGCGTTTACGATACTGCACATACTTCTGTATATACAAGGCAATTGTTTCGGAAGTACAGAAATACTTCATTGTCTCGGGTATGGTAACACGTAATTCAGCACATAGGCTGAAAAAGTGATCAATAGCGTGTCTTGAAGTAAATATCACTGCTGTATGATCAAGAATAGAGACTTTTTGTTGTCTGAACTCTTTGGCCGACAAGCTCTCAACTTTGATGAACGGGCGAAAATCAATTTTCACACCGTACTTCTCAGCTATATCGTAATAAGGTGACTTCTCAGAAGTCGGTTTCGGCTGAGATACGAGGACTTTTTTTATTTTCAATGTACTAAAAATTTAAAACCAAAATGTTGTTCGCTATAACTATCCCCTTCCACAGTATCAGGTCAGGGAGAATTTCTAGGGCACAAAAGTACAGAATTAAATGGAGAATGCCATGAATTCTGTTGAAAAAGTTATTAATGCACTTATAAAACAGCAGAATTTTAGCAATTATTATAACAAAACCGATAAAATAAGGCGCAAGTTGCGGTGATAAATCAAAATAGACAATCAAAAGGACAATGGGGAAAAGCAGAAAACCGGCTCCGATTATCACGTTAAAATACGATTCTATCCAAATCATATTCTTGATTTTGTTAAAAAATATCCAATTCACAAAGCTATATGCCAGCCACTTAAACAACAAGAAGAGAACCACACATCCTATGAAAATACTCAATAACAGATAGTGGGGTACAACGCGGAATAAGAGCAAATCGTGGTCCGAAAAATAATCATATACACAGAAACCGGCAAGGATGCAGGTCTGGAAAATCAGGCCTAGTGTATAACGGACATCCGAGGCAGTGGTATCGTCAAACAAGCTGGCACGCTCTTTCGACAAGGAGAAATTCTTAAACTGTTGCTCCAGATGTTTCTTTCCGTGGGCAAGGACGTAGGACACCAGGATGAAACACAGAAACAAGACACTGGTCACCATCCAATCCGACCGAAGCTGATAAGGTATTTGTTCTCCTCTCATCCCTTCTTGTCTGGTGACATGATGTACCTTTTGCGTCAAAGTCGTATCCACACGGCTTTGTTCTTCGGCATATAGCTGAAGCAGGTATTCTATTCCGGGATGACAGTTTTCGCTCATATCGCTGCAAATTTACGGATTTCTTTGTTCCAGACAGGTGTTGTATAGAGTAAATTGACGGCCTCTTCGGGTTCAGAAGCTACTTTCCAGATAGCGCCATGCTCTTTTCGCATAAAGTTCTCGTCTACTGCCCTTTGCATCATATCCAACAGGGAGTCATAAAAGCCGTTGATATTCAAGATAATAATGGGATTGAGATAGAGTCCCAATTGCTTCCATGTAATGATTTCGAGTAGTTCTTCCAATGTTCCGCATCCGCCCGGCAAAGCAATCACTCCATCCGACAAATCGGCCATCATCCGTTTGCGTTCATGCATGGTCTCGGTTTCAATCAGTTTGGTCAGCCCGGTGTGATGCCATCCCTGTTCTACCATAAAATGCGGGATAACGCCTGTCACAGTACCACCGGCAGCCAATGCCGCATTGGAGGTTGCGGCCATCAGACCGATACAGCCTGCGCCATTAATCAGATTAATCCGCTTTTCCGCCAAAAGACGTCCCAGTTCCCCGGCAGCATCAAAATATTCTTTTGCAATCTTTGTGCTGGATGCACTATAGACACATACGTTTTTTATATCGTTCATCATTGTAAAGCCTTATATTTTCGGGCGGAGTGAATCCGCCCGAAAACACACCATATCCGGATTCGTTTTTTTATAAACCGAATGTTTCCTTTATCTTATCCACATAATCCAGCTTTTCCCAAGTAAACAACTCCACTTCCAGTGTCTTGGTCTCATGATACATAGATTCATAAGTCTTGGTCACCACCTTCGGTTCACGTCCCATGTGACCGTAAGAAGCTGTTTCTTCATAAATCGGGTTACGCAGTTTCAGACGTTCTTCGATAGCCTTCGGGCGGAGGTCGAACAACTCGTCTATTTTCCTGGCTATTTCGCCGTCGGTCATCTTCACATTGCTGCGACCGTAAGTGTTCACATAGATATTGATAGGACGGGCCACACCGATGGCATACGAAACCTGAACCAGCATTTCATCGGCTACACCGGCTGCCACCATATTCTTGGCAATGTGACGGGCGGCGTATGCAGCACTGCGGTCTACTTTACTGGGGTCTTTACCCGAGAAAGCACCACCACCGTGAGCGCCTTTTCCACCGTAAGTATCAACAATAATCTTACGTCCGGTCAGACCGGTATCTCCGTGAGGGCCACCGATAACAAATTTACCGGTAGGATTCACATGATAGATTATCCGGTCATTGAACAGAGCCAGCACGTCTTCATTATGAATTTCTGCAATGACGCGGGGCATCAGGATTTCAATTACATCTTTGCGAATCTTCGCCAGCATCTCTTCATCGGCCTTCTGTTGAGCTTCTTTGGAGCCGTCGGCGGGAGTAACAAACTCGTCGTGTTGGGTAGAAACCACAATGGTATCGATACGGACAGGTTTTCCGTTATCGTCATATTCGATAGTCACCTGACTCTTTGCATCGGGACGGAGGTAAGTCATTACCTTTCCTTCGCGACGAATTTCAGCCAGAACCATCAGCAGTTTATGTGCCAAGTCGAGTGACAACGGCATATAATTTTCTGTTTCGTTGGTAGCATAGCCGAACATCATTCCCTGGTCGCCTGCACCCTGATTCATCGGGTCTTCGCGTTCTACGCCACGGTTGATGTCTGCGCTCTGCTCGTGAATAGCCGAGAACACACCGCACGAATTTCCTTCGAACATATATTCGCTTTTGGTATAACCGATGCGGTTAATCACTTCACGTGCAATACGTTGCAAGTCTACATACGCTTTTGTTTTCACTTCTCCAGCCAGCACCACCTGTCCGGTAGTTACCAGGGTTTCGCAAGCTACTTTCGAACTGGGGTCGAATGCCAACAGTTTGTCAAGCACAGCGTCCGATATTTGATCGGCCACTTTGTCGGGGTGTCCTTCTGACACCGATTCGGATGTGAATAAGTATCCCATTTTGAATATAAAATTAAGAATTTAAAACTAAAAGTTAATTCGTTATCAAACGGGGGAATTAAATCAGAGTAGAAATTATACGGAAGAAAGTCAATGTATTATTTTAGCATTTTTTTCTGTGGTTGCAAGCTACTCAAATCTCTCCACTGTTTTTAACGGCCGCAAAGATAAGCATTATTCTCCAAGCCGCATACTATTTAGCAACTCTTTAACACAGGTTCCTTAATTATTTAGAAGAAATTAAACCGAGTCTGCCCGATTTACGTTAATTTTGCAACATGAATAAAGAAAAGATTGCATTTATACCACGACAATATTTAGCTGTAATAGCCGTATTGCTGGCTATTATGATGTCAGTTCTGGATGGGACGATTATGAATATCGCCCTGCCTACGCTAGCACACGATTTCGATGTAACCCCCTCAACGGCCATTTGGATTGTCAATGCCTACCAATTGGTTATCACCATGACACTGCTTTCCTTCGCCTCATTGGGCGACATCTATGGATACAGGCGCATATTCCTTATCGGTATTTCTATATTTGTCGGTGCATCATTGGCTTGTGCCTTATCCGCTTCTTTCTGGATGCTGACGGCGGCACGCGTCATCCAAGGATTCGGAGCCGCATGTGTAATGAGTGTCAACACGGCACTTATCCGATTGATTTATCCGCCACAAATATTGGGACGCGGCATGGGAGTGAACGCCATGGTCGTTGCAGTTTCGGCAGCAGCCGGACCGTCCATCGCCGGCAGTATTCTGGCCTTGGGAAGCTGGCACTGGCTGTTTGTCATCAACATCCCGTTGGGACTGGCGGCACTCATCATCGGCCATCGCTTGCTACCGCACAATCCGCCTGTCGAAAAACGACATAAGTTCGATAAAATCAGTGCAATAGCCAATGCACTGACTTTCGGACTGCTGATTTATTCTTTGGAGGGCTTTGCACATTCCGAGAACCGCGACTTCATCGGACTGCAAATCGTGATGCTGGCCATCATAGGAACATTCTTCATCCGCCGGCAACTCAAACAAGAAGCCCCCATCCTGCCGGTCGACTTAATGCGTATCCCTATCTTTGCACTCTCCATCGGTACATCCATCACTTCATTCACGGCACAAATGTTGGCAATGGTGTCCTTGCCTTTCTTTATGCAGAATGTATTACATTATAATGCCGTCGAAATCGGACTGTTGCTGACTCCCTGGCCTTTGGCCACGATATTGACAGCCCCTCTTGCCGGACGACTTGTAGAGCGTGTGCATCCGGGACTGTTGGGAGGAATGGGAATGGCCGTATTTGCAGCAGGACTTTTCTCACTCTATATTCTTCCCGAGCATCCCGAAAGCTGGAATATTGTATGGCGGATGGCTCTCTGCGGTATGGGCTTCGGACTGTTTCAAACTCCCAATAATGTCACCATTGTCTCTTCCGCCCCTACCCGACGGAGCGGTGGCGCAAGCGGCATGCTGGGGACAGCCCGGTTACTGGGACAAACATTAGGCACTACATTGGTGGCGTTGCTTTTCCGAATATTCTCTGAAGGAGAACGTGCACAGGCTTGTTTGTTTCTGGCCATATTATTCGCTGTCGGAGCAGGGATAGTGAGCTGTATCCGAATGACACAGGCTTCGCCCGCAGGAAAGAAATGAAAGAACTCCCGAAAACCTGATACGGTATCAGGACAACCGTCAGGATATGACGGAGCCTGACACAATGACATATATACATGCAGGCTGATGCGTACGTACGTGTAGCCCGATGCATATATACGTGTGGGCTTACGCGTATATACGTATAGGCTGATGCCACCGTATGTGTGAAGTGTACTGGATTTAGTTGACAACTTCGATGTGTGAGCAAAAAGACTTTGAGCTTTTCAAAAAAGACCTTGAGGTTTTCAAAAAAGATTAGGAGGTTTCTTAAAAACTTCACCATCTTTTTTAAAAAGCTCGGCATGTTTTTCATGTAGGGGCAGTTGGGAGTATCCCCTCATTAAGCTGGTCATTCCCTCTTCTCCCTTCATCCTTTCATTTTGATTCATACACACTGGTTATCAACCGGTTAAAGATGACAGCACATCCCCTCATCCTCCCTTCAGCCGCGCTTCCCAAGTCCCTTCACAACCTGCCTTCAGCAATTGTATGTCTACACATCTTTTTAGCCCACCGGTTTCTGTAGGGGCAGACCCGTGTGTCTGCCCGAGAACAGTCTGCTTTAAGCCATCAGGCGGACACATGGGTCCGCCCCTACCGTAAATGAAAGAAGTTTAAATCCGGAAGAAGTATTACGAATGAAAGGAGGCTGAAAGGACAGTGACGGGATGTCCCTTCACTACCGGCCCCCCCCATCAGCAGAGCGTTTCAACGGTTAGTGAAAGGAGGAAGGAAGAAACAGCTTTTCGCTTGTAGGACGATAAGACACAGTTGTTTTTAACACAAACGAGTGCCAAAATCATATTTTTTATCCTTACCTTTGAAGCGTTTCAATTTAAATAATACCGGATAAAACATGAAAAAGACACTCTTTCTGGCTGTTACAGCCCTACTGACACTCTCGGTCGCACAAGCTCAAAACACCTTAAAGTTAATGACTTACAACATCAAAAATGCCAACGGCATGGATAACGTACAGAATTTCCAGCGTGTGGCCAATGTGATAAATAATGCCTGCCCCGATGCCGTAGCCATCCAGGAACTGGACAGTATGACCAACCGCAGCGGAAAAACATACGTACTCGGCGAAATAGCTGAACGTACGCAAATGCACGCCTACTTTGCTCCTGCTATCGATTACGACGGAGGAAAATACGGCATCGGACTGCTCACCAAGCAAGTTCCTGTCTGTATCCGGACTATGGCACTGCCGGGCCGTGAAGAGGCCCGCGCACTCATTATGGCCGAATTTGAAGACTATATCTATTGTTGCACCCATCTCTCGCTGACGGAGGAAGACCGAATGACTTCACTGAACATGATAAAGGATTTTGCTGCTTCTGTCCAAAAGCCCTTCTTCCTGGCCGGAGACATGAATGCCAAACCTCAGTCCGATTTTATCAAAGGGCTCCAAAAGGACTTCCAGATACTTTCCAACCCGAAAGTGCCCACTTTCCCCGCCCCCAAACCGAAAGAAACACTCGACTATATTGTTACCCTGAAAAATAACGCCAAAGGATTTGCCGCCATCTCCTCCAAAGTGCTGGACGAACCGGTAGCATCCGACCATCGCCCGCTGGTGGTAACCCTCCGCACAGCAGAAAAAACAGAAAAGATATTCCGTACAAAACCTTATTTGCAGAATCCGGTAGGAAATGGAATCACCGTGATGTGGGAGACTACCGTTCCGGCCTACTGCTGGGTAGAATATGGAACCGACTCAACCCAACTGCAACGTGCGCGCACCATTATGGACGGACAAGCGGTGTGTAACAACAAACTGCATAAAATCCGCCTGGACGGTTTACAGCCGGGACAGAAATACTATTACCGCGTCTGCTCACAAGAAATTCTGCGCTATCAGGCTTATAACAAAGTATTCGGCAATACCGTCCAATCGGAATTCAATGAATTCACCCTTCCTGCCCCCGACAGCGATAACTTCACTGCCGTAGTGTTCAATGACTTGCACCAACATCCCCAAACTTTCCGCGCCTTGTGCCAACAGATTCAGAATATCGACTACGATTTTGTAGTATTCAACGGTGACTGTGTAGACGATCCTGCCAGCCACGAACAGGCAACCACCTTTATCAGCGAACTGACGGAAGGAGTGCATAGCGACCGCGTACCTACTTTCTTCATGCGCGGCAACCACGAAATACGGAATGCTTATTCTATCGGCCTGCGCGACCATTATGACTATGTGGGCAACAAGACCTACGGCGCTTTCAACTGGGGTGATACACGTATCGTGATGCTGGACTGCGGTGAAGACAAACCGGACGACCACTGGGTATATTACGGTTTGAACGACTTTACCCAACTGCGTAATGAGCAGGTGGACTTCCTGAAAAAAGAACTGGCATCCAAAGAATTCAAGAAAGCCGGAAAACGAATCCTGATTCACCATATTCCCCTATATGGAAACGATTATAAGAACCTTTGCGAAGACTTATGGAAACCGTTGCTGAAAAAAGCCCCCTTCAACGTAAGCCTGAATGCGCATACGCACGAGTATGCCTATCATCCGAAAGGAAAACTGGACAATAACTTTCCTGTCGTTGTCGGCGGAGGATATGACATGGATAGTGCCACAGTGATGGTTATCGAGAAAAAGAAAGGCGAACTGAGAATAAAGGTGTTGAACACCAAGGGAGAAGTTCTACTTAATATTACCGTATAAAACGCTTGGCCACAGATGGAATTGAGAAGAAAAGAAACCATAGGTTGGATAGACCTGTTGCGCGTTATCGCCTGTTTTCTGGTCGTGTTTGCACATTGTTGCGACCCGTTTGTGGCGCGCTTTGATACAGACCGCAGCACTTTCCTGCAAGGGTGTGCTGCGGGAAGCGCGGTGCGAAGTTGTGTACCTCTGTTCGTCATGATGACCGGAGTCTTGCTGTTCCCCATACGCAGCGGCATGAGCGAGTTCTACCGGAAACGTATCGGGCGCATCGTGGTGCCCCTCATTTTCTGGTCGGTCATGCTGCCGGTGCTGTACTTCGTATATCTGAACTACATTGCCACCACCGACAACCCCACTATCGATATGTCCACCTTCACATGGCCAATGACAGTGACCAAGATATGTACCTTTATCTTTAATTTCAACTATGACACTACGCCCCTTTGGTATCTTTATATGCTGGTAGGATTATATCTCATTATCCCCATTTTCGGGGCATGGCTCGACCGCGCCTCGCAAAAAGACGTCAAACTGTTTCTTCGCATTTGGGGAGTATCCTTGTTTCTTCCCTATCTGAAGATGGCGGCTCCCGCACTGGGCTATATCGGCAATTGGGGGAATATGGATATTCTGGGTGTTTGTGACTGGAATGCTTTCGGTTCCTTTTACTATGTGTCAGGCTTCATCGGTTATCTGATATTAGCTTATTATCTAGTGAAATATCCCTTGCAATGGAGTTGGAGAAAAACTCTCTCCATCGGCATACCCATGTTTGCGGCAGGATATGCCATTACATTTGGAGGTTACCTTATCATGCAGGAATACTTTCCGGGCAATTATGCCTATCTGGAAATCGTATGGTTATTTGGCGGCATCAATGTATTTATGATGACCTTTCCTGTCTTTATCATTGTACAGAAAATCAAAGTTCCCTACTTTCCTGCCCTTTCCCGGCTGGCCTCGATGACCTTCGGCATCTACCTTTGCCACTTTGTCTTTGTACAAATGGGGTATGATATGTTTGCCGCATGGTTGCCTAAAGGAGTTCCGGCAGTGGTTCACATAATCTGCATAGCTGTGGTTGCCTTCTTCGTCAGTTATCTGATAGTCAGAATGATGTCGGCATCCAAGGTGACGCGACGACTGGTGGCATAAACTGAAAATATGGTTTGCTTCAATACCGGATGCACTACTTTCGGTGCTATCTCTGCCAACGGCTCCATCACAAAAAGCCGCTCATGCATAAGAGGATGAGGAAGAGTCAAAGTAGGTGTATTCAGTATTAAATCGCCATACAGCAAGAGGTCAATATCAATCAAGCGGTCACTATAGTTACCGTCAACAGACTTCTTGGTACGGCCTAAGTCACGCTCTATTGACTGCGTTTCTTCTAAAACACCAAAGGGAGACAGAGAAGTCTCGACACAGCAGGCAGCATTCAGAAATGAATGTCCGGAAGAAAAGCCCCAAGGAGCAGTAACATAAAAAGCGGAAAGGGAAGTCACCTTCCCTATCCGCATATTTATCTGTTGCACAGCCGCATGCAGGTTGGCTTCCTTATCGCCCAAGTTGGTTCCAAGCCCTAAATAAACCTCCATACACAATGCTCTTTATCAATTACTTATTTATCTAAAATCAGCATGGCATCGCCATACGTTCCAAAACGATAATCTTCTTTCAAAGCGGTGTTATAGGCTTCCATAACCAAATCATAACCGCCATAGGCAGCTACCAGCATCAGCAATGTGGAAAGCGGCATGTGGAAGTTAGTAATCATGCTGTTGGCCACCGAGAAATCATAAGGAGGGAAGATAAACTTATTCGTCCAGCCTTCAAATTCTTTCAGGTGTCCGTCTGTGCCGACGGCTGTTTCAATTGCACGCATCACAGTGGTACCCACCGCACAGACACGTCTGTTCTCATCTTTTGCCTTATTGACAATGCTGCAGGCCGTAGAATCAACGAACATCTGTTCGGAATCCATCTTATGCTTGGTAAGGTCTTCCACATCAATCTCGCGGAAGTTACCCAATCCGGCATGCATGGTCACATAAGCAAAGTCTATTCCTTTGATTTCCATACGTTTCATCAGCTCACGGCTGAAATGAAGGCCTGCTGTCGGAGCCGTTACCGCACCTTCATTCTTGGCAAAGATAGTCTGAAAACGTTCTGCATCTTCTTCTTCTACCGGACGACGGATGAAACTGGGCAGCGGAGCTTCACCCAAAGCATAAAGAGCTTTCTTGAATTCATCGTGAGGCCCGTCATAAAGGAATCGCAAAGTACGTCCGCGAGAAGTGGTATTGTCGATTACTTCGGCCACCATAGAGTCGTCATCACCAAAATACAGCTTATTACCGATACGGATTTTACGTGCCGGATCTACCAACACATCCCACAAGCGAAGTTCCTCATTCAGTTCACGCAACAGGAATACCTCTATACGTGCACCAGTCTTCTCTTTATTTCCATACAAACGCGCAGGAAAAACTTTCGTATCATTAAAGATAAACACATCTTTATCATCAAAATACTCCAAGATATCCTTAAATACCTTGTGCTCAATCCGTCCTGTTGCTTTGTTAACAACCATCAGACGCGACTCATCTCTGTACTTGGCCGGATGCAAAGCTATCTTCTCCTCCGGCAGTTTAAATTTAAATTGCGACAGTTTCATCTTATCTCTCCTTATTCGTTTATAACTTCTATTACTTGTCGGTCAAGCCATTCGGGAAAATCTTCCACCTGCATACAGTCCTCCAGCTTTACTTCGCCCACACGGGTACGAACCAGACCGATGAGGTGTGCACCGCTATTCAGAGCTTCACCAATATCACGGGCCAGCGCACGGATATAAGTTCCCTTACTACACACTACCCTGATTTTTATCTCAGGAAGATTGCACTCCAATAACTCTATCTCGTCTATCACCAGCGTTTTAGGTTTCAGATTTACCTCCTCTCCCTTTCGCGCAAGATCGTAGGCACGCTCACCGTCAATCTTACAAGCCGAAAAAGCAGGCGGTATCTGCTCAATGCTGCCAATGAAACGTTTCAATGTTTCTTCCACCAACTCACGGGTGATATGCTCCGTAGGATAAGTGGCATCTATCTCTTTCTCCAAATCATAAGAAGGAGTGGTAGCACCCAATTGCAATGTAGCCACATACTCCTTAGTGTGATATTGAAATTCTTCAATCCGTTTTGTCGCTTTGCCCGTGCAAATAATCATCACCCCCGTAGCCAGAGGGTCCAACGTCCCTGCATGCCCTACCTTCAACTTCTTCACACCCAATTTGCGACAAATGTGATATCTTATCTTATTGACCACCGCAAAAGATGTCCACTTCAGCGGTTTATCGAAATATAATACTTCTCCTTCTTTAAAATTCATGCTTCTTGCCCCTACGGTTTATGCTGCCAATGAACAAGCTATCGTAATTGCCCCAACAACGGCACAATAGATAGCAAAATAAATCAACTTACCCTTCTTCACTATATTAATCATCCACTTGCAAGCAATGCAACCAGCAACAAAAGCAGCTACAAAACCTATTACCAGTGACAGAACCGAAATGTCCGTCGTTCCTGCCGCAGCTCCTTTTACTATCTTCATTCCATCCAGCAACGCTTCACCCAAAATGGGGGGAATCACCATCAAGAACGAGAACTGTGCCAGTTTAGCCTTATTGTCTCCCAGCAACAAACCGGTAGCAATGGTACTGCCCGAACGAGACAAACCCGGCAACACGGCACAAGCCTGCGCCAAACCTATGATAAACGCATCACGCATACTAATGTTCTCTTTCACACGAGGCTTTGCATAGTATGAGAAAGTAAGCAATAAAGCCGTTACCAACAGCATACAGCCTACAATCAACAGTCCCGACCCGAAAATTTCTTCTACATAGTCTTTAAAGAACACTCCTACGATTCCGATAGGTATCATAGAAACAAGGATATTCAATACATACTTTGTCTCCGCATTCATCTCACACTTAAACAGTCCACGGAAAATCCAGTCTATCTCTTTCCATAAAACAACCAGCGTACTTAATACAGTTGCCACATGTACTGCTATTGTAAATGTGAGATTGTCTTCACCTTGTATTCCAAACAAAGCCGATCCGATAGCCAAATGACCACTGCTGCTGACCGGCAAATACTCTGTCAATCCCTGGAGCAAACCAAGAATTAATGCCTCAAACCATTCCATACTCTTTTACCTCTTTATTCTTTCGTTACTTTCGGCTTTCGCACGATACCGTATATCATAAAAATAAAACCAAAGAAACAGACTGCAGGCGCTACCTTGATTCGGCGTACACTGAAAATATCCGGTTCAAAATATCCTTCTGTAGAACTAGGGCCTGTCATCAACAGGAAACCGATAATTACGACAGCCATGCCTATGGCCAGTAAGATAAAGTTTGTTTTATCAAAGGCAAATTTCTGTTTGTCCATATCCTTTTTAATTAGATGTAATAAAGCGCACCGGCTTTCATACGCAAATATTTGTTTATTGATATATAAGCACACATAAAAGTAATAATCACACCGAAAACAAAAACCGACAACATCACCAGCAACATCGTCATGGGAGTAATAATCTCTATCAATTCGGGTTCATATCTCACAAGTGCGTAAGCCATTCCGATTAATGCCGCATCAGCCATAACAGCCGCCAATACACCAATCCATATATTCCGGACCAAGAAAGGTTTCCGAATAAATCCCCAACTCGCTCCTACCAGTTTCATGGTGTGAATTAAAAAACGTTTAGAATATATAGCAAGACGTATGGTATTGTTTATCAATGCAAAGGAAATCAACGTAAGAAGTGCGGCAAGCCCCAGCAGCAAGAAACTGATTCGACGGATATTACTATTCACCGCATCCAGTAAATCTTGCGGATAATTAATCTCCATCACCTTCTTGTTGGTCATAATCTTCTCTTCAATCCAGGCTATACTATCCGAATTGGCATAATCGGCATTCAGTTTTATCTCAATGGAGGCAGTAAAGGGGTTATATCCCAAAAACTCAGCAGGGTCTGTTCCCATCGCCTCTGTTTGCTCTTTCAGGGCTTGTTCTTTAGAAATATAATAAGTTTCCTTAACGAAAGGCTCTGCATTCAGCTTCTTTTGAAACTTGATGGCATCCGCTTCCTTCATATCGTCACTGACAAGGACAGAAAAACTGATATTCTCACGAACGTACTTAGAAAGATTATTGGCTGATAGCACAAAGAAGACCACCATACCCAACAAAAGCAACACCAACATAGTGCTAATGCTGGAAGTAATGAACTGCATATCGAAAAAAGACGTTGATTTCTTTCCCATAATTACTTCTTTCTGAATACATAAATCATTGAACTACTACGCCCTTTCCTGGCTAACGTGCTAAACCAAGCCAACAGTCCCGTCCACATTCCTTTCAGGAAAGAGAAACGGCTTCCTTTATATTTCTCTGTCAACATAGAAACATAAAAAGCATCAAATGGCATCGGATGTTGCTCGGCAAGCTTAAAACCATGTTTCACCCCGAATTGTTGCATAGCCGACGGTGTGAAATGCCATAAATTCCTGGGGACATCATACGCAGCCCACCATTCCTTGTATTTCACCGCATCATACGAAGACGGATTGGGAACCGCAACTATCAGCACTCCCCTGTCTTTCAACAAAGCCGCCAGCCTTTCCCAAGTTTCATTCAGATGTTCCAAATGTTCCATCACATGCCACAGGGTAATTGCATCAAACGAATGGTCGGCATATCCCGCCAAAGCATCTTCCGCATCTACCTCCAGTTCAAAATGCTCTTTGGCAAACGCACGTGCTTTAGCATTCTTCTCTATCGCCCGCACACGCCAACCGCGTTCCTTCATGGCATTGCTGAAGTAGCCCGTACCTGTTCCGATATCCAACAGGCTGCCTTTACTCAGCCCGGACGTACGTTTAATCAGTTTGGCCTTGCGGGATAGCATATACTTGCGGACCTGATGATACACCCGGTTCATCAAGCCTTTATTGGTATCACTGTGTGAAATATAATCGGGAGTTTCATAATACCTGCCTATTTCCGCCTCTACCGGTGCTTCTTGTGTAAAAAGAAAGCCGCAATGGGTGCAACGCATCACCTCGAACTTTTCGCCCGAAGCATAATTATCTGTACAAGTTATTGCATGTTCTAACTGTTTTCCGCCGCACAACGGACAAGTATCTATCTTGAGTCTGTTCACTTTTAGCCCTAATTTGCTGCAAAATAACAAATAAAATGAATTACAAGAGCTTTCCTTTAAGTACTTTTAAGACTATAAGTTAACTATACATTTGGTTTTTCCCTATTTTTGCATATAAAATTTTAATAGCTGAGAAATGGAAAACAAAAGACTGCTTCGTTCAAACAATAGAATACTCGCCGGCGTATGTGCAGGAATAGCCGAATATTTCGGCTGGGAGGTATCAACAGTACGCATCGTTTATGCTCTGGTAACCTTCTTTACCGCTTTTTCGGGAGGAATCATCTATCTAATCCTGTGGATTATAATGCCTGAAAAAAGATATCGTGACGGGTATGAAGACAGAGTAAACGAGAAGTTACACGGCAGATAACGTCAGCTGCTTCAGGCAATACCCAGCAACTCTACTTCAAATATCAAAGTGGAGAAAGCTGGAATCGGACCGCTGGTGCGGCTTCCGTATCCCAAGTGATAAGGAATATAGATAATCCATTTATCCCCTGTATGCATTTGTTGGAGTGCCAACTGCCATCCATCGATGACATCACAGAGGCGAAATGCTTCGGGACAGTTACGGCTATAAGAGTTATCAAACTCTTTCCCGGTTATCAGGCTGCCTTTATAATGAACGGTGACAATGCTGCGAACGTTGGGTGAAACCGTTCCGGTTCCTGTTTGCAACACTTTATAAAATATCCCACAGGGTAAAGAGCAGACATCTGCTTGAGTAGAAAGAACCTGCAAATACTGCAGATTCTTTTCTTTATATTCTTCTTTCTTTCCCATCAGAAAACTTCTTCTCCTTTCAGCGTGGCTGAACTGGCTTCTGTTATACGTACATTTACAAAATCGCCGATGCGGTGATTTCCACGGTCAAACACCACCACCTTATTTTGTTGCGTGCGTCCGAACAGTTGCTCTTTCGAACGTTTCGACACGCCTTCCACCATCACTTCAAATGTCTTTCCCACATCTTTGGCATTACTTTCGGCAGAAAGTTGGTTCTGCAACTCAATAATCTCGTTCAGACGACGAATCTTGACTTCTTCGGGCACATCATCCGGCAAATGTTTGGAAGCATACGTTCCGGGACGTTCCGAATATTTAAACATGAAAGCAGAATCGTACGCACACTCACGCATCAAAGACAAAGATTCCTGATGATCTTCCTCCGTCTCAGAATGATAGCCGGAAAAAATATCCGTACTTAACCCACAATCGGGAATGATTCGGCGAATGGCCGCTACCCTGTCCAAATACCATTCACGCGTATATTTACGGTTCATCAACTTCAGTATGCGCGAACTTCCACTCTGCACGGGTAAATGAATATGTTTGCAAACGTTCGGTACTTCGGCTATCACCTGCAAGGTTTCGTCACTCATATCCTTAGGATGTGAAGTAGTAAAGCGGACACGCATTCCCGGAACAGCCTCAGCGACAGTGCGAAGCAACATCGGGAAAGTAATCACTTCATTCTCTTTCTCAAAGCGATAGGAATTAACGTTCTGTCCCAGCAAAGTCACTTCCTTGTAACCTTTATCAGCCAGGTCGCGCACCTCATTCAAGATACTCTCCACATCACGGCTGCGTTCCCGACCGCGAGTATAAGGCACTATGCAATAATGGCAAAAATTATTGCAACCACGCATAATGCTGACAAAGCCCGAAATATGGTTTCCGCAAATACGTGAGGGAATCACGTCACGATACGTTTCCGTGGTCGACAAGTCTACATTGATCGCTTTCTCCCCCGCTTCGACAGCAGCAATCAGGTCGGGCAATGTGAGATAAGCATCCGGCCCCACTACCAAATCGACATGGTGATTCTCTATCAAATCTTCCTTTACACGCTCAGCCATACAGCCCAGCACGCCGACAATCAGGTTTCTCTTTTTGTTTTTCCTCATCGAATGGAAAAACTCCAATCGGTTCAGTATCTTCTGTTCTGCATTGTCACGAATGGAACAAGTATTCATAAACACCGCGTCCGCATCCTCCAAAGTATCACATACACTATAACCTGCCATCTGCATGATAGAAGCAATCACTTCACTATCCGCCACATTCATCTGGCAACCATACGTCTCAATAAACAGTTTCTTGTTTTCCTGTTCAGTTGCAGATTTAAAGTCTGCTCCTGTTGTTTCTTTCATCATATTCTCTTTTTATAAATTCGCTGCAAAGATATTGAGTTCCCACCAAATTCCCTCATATTCTGTTTGATTTTTGCATATTTATAGCTTGATATTCAGACTGAAAAAGGCAGAATGAAAGCCATTGAAAGCCCCAACCGTTAAATTATCATAACCAATGAACAAAAAACTCCGTTTGCGTTACCAACGTATTCAGATAATTTGCATCTTTGCTTCTGAAAAACATTAGATTTTTTCATAGTTAAGGTTTAGGTTAAAAAAATAAGGGAAGACAACTGTGAAGTTCTCTTCCTTTTTTTATGCCTTTTTGTTAGTAGGGAAAGAAATAAATTTCTAACTTTGACCGTTCGTTATCAAACCCTCTAAAAAGATAAGCCTATGGAAATTGTCCAAGTATTAATATTCGTGGTAATCATTGCAATTGCCATTGTGCAACAAATTACCAAGGCTAAAAAAGAAACAGCCACACCTTCTCCCCATGAAGTTCTTACTGATATGTTTCCCACAATCGAAGAAATAGAAGGAGAGGGGCAGACAGTTTCACCACGACCAGTGAAAAGTAAACCACAACCTGCTTATAAGAAAAAGAAAGAAACATTCAAATCGACACCGATTGTCGCTATGGATAGCAAAAACAAAGATAAGCCCTCGGACGAAAACACCCGTATCAAACTCAGTACACGCGAAGAAGCACGACGGGCCTTTATTTACTCGGAGATTTTCAATCGGAAATATTAATAACAACAATACTAACAACCAGAAAACACATTGAATATCATGGGATTTAATATCATTTCAGCAGCCGAAGCTGCCAGCTATGTAAAGCATGGCTATAACATCGGACTAAGTGGCTTTACCCCGGCAGGAACCCCCAAAGCCGTAACCCCTGAAATCGCAAAGATTGCAGAAGAAGAGCATGCCAAAGGTAATCCGTTCCAGATTGGTATCTTTACCGGCGCTTCTACAGGAGATGCAACCGACGGTATTCTGTCAAGAATAAAAGCCATCCGCTATCGCGCCCCTTATACCACAAACCCTGATTTCCGTAAAGCGGTAAACAATGGAGAAATAGCTTATAATGATATTCATTTGTCACAAATGGCACAGGAAGTCCGTTATGGCTTCATGGGCAAAGTGGACGTAGCTATTCTGGAAGCTTGCGAGATTACTCCCGATGGTAAAGTATATCTGACCGCTGCCGGAGGTATCGCTCCGACTATTGCACGTCTGGCAGATAAAGTGATTATCGAACTGAATGCCGCCCATAGCAAAAACGGTATGGGACTGCATGATGTGTACGAACCACTTGACCCGCCTTACCGTCGCGAGATACCCATCTTCAAACCGAGTGACCGCATCGGATTGCCTTATGTGCAAGTAGATCCGAAAAAGATTATCGGTGTAGTGGAAGTGAATACACCCGACCAGGCACGTTCATTTACGGCACCTGACCCCATCACCGACCAGATTGGACAAAATGTAGCCGACTTCCTGGCAGCTGATATGAAACGCGGTATCATCCCCGCCGGATTCCTGCCATTGCAAAGTGGGGTAGGTAACATTGCCAATGCCGTACTAGGTGCATTGGGACGTGACAAAACGATTCCTGCGTTCGAAATGTATACCGAAGTATTGCAGGACGCCGTAGTAGACCTGATTCGCCAAGGACGTGTCAAATTTGGAAGTACCTGTTCATTGACAGTGACCAATGACTGTCTGCAAGGCATTTATGATGATATCGATTTCTTCCGCGACAAGCTGGTCATGCGTCCGTCCGAAATATCAAACAGCCCGGAAATAATCCGCCGTCTCGGTGTTATCTCTATCAATACTGCCATCGAAGCAGATATTTATGGTAATGTCAATTCCACACATATCAGCGGAACGAAGATGATGAATGGTATCGGTGGCTCGGGCGACTTCACCCGCAATGCGTACATCTCCATTTTTACCTGTCCGTCTGTTGCCAAAGAAGGAAAAATCAGCGCCATCGTTCCTATGGTATCACATGAAGACCACAGTGAGCATGATGTAAATATCATTATTACCGAGCAAGGTGTTGCCGACCTCCGCGGAAAGAGTCCGGTGGAACGTTCACATGCCATTATCGAAAACTGTGCCCACCCAGATTACAAGAATATCCTGTGGGATTATGTAAAGATGGCTTCCAAAGGACAGACCCCTCATTGCATTTCGGCTGCATTGGCCATGCACGATACACTGGCCAAGAAAGGTGATATGCGCCTGATTGATTGGGCAGAATATAAATAACGAATTGCCTTATCAAAGGCAGTTCGAACAGGGTTCAAACTACCCTAGGGTAATGGAACAATTACTATGCAGTAGTTGCCTGTTTACCCTAGGGTAGTTTAGCAATTACCGAGCAGAAATTAAATGAGACAAAAAACTTAAAAACATAATACCGCTGCAAACGTTGATTTATTGAACGGAATAAACGAACTTTGTCCTTACTGTTTTTATAAACGTTGTCAATATGAACCAAGTTAAAGGAATACCTTACGGAATATCCGATTTCAACCGTATGCGAAATGAAAACTTTTATTTCGTAGACAAGACTATGTATCTGCCGCTCATCGAAAAAATGCCAAGCTACCTTTTCCTTATCCGTCCCAGACGGTTCGGGAAGAGCCTGTTTCTGAGCATGATGCGCACTTACTATGACTGACTACAGCAAATTAAAAATGCTGGCACGCATAGACCATGACCAAACCCATGAGGGTAGTCGCATGAGCACCATCGAAGAAATTGCTGCAAAAGGAGAGATATTGGTAGACTTGCATACCTCTTTCCCATCCGAAAAGGTAACGGATATTGAAAATTTCCGCAGCCTGCTTTACTATTACGGACTACTCACCATTTGTGGCACAAGAGGAGACCGCCTGAGAATGTGCATTCCCAACAATTGCGTACGTGAACAATATTTCGGTTTCCTGCGGGATTATTATCAACAAACTCATTCGCTGAACCTTTCTCACCTGAAAGACCTGATAGACGATTTCGCTTATGACGGCCATTGGAAGCCGTTCTTTGAAACAATAGCTTGCGCTATTCTTCCATACGAAACGGTATGGAGGGCGAAAGAAATCTACAAGGCTTCTTGAAAGCTTACCTTGCACTCGCTTCTTATTATCTGGTAGAGCCTGAACTGGAAATGAATTATGGCTACTGTAATTTCTTTCTTTTACCGGATAAATCGCGTTACCCGGATGTACAACACAGTTATATTCTGGAGTTAAAATATGCTCTCCGCACAGCTACCGATGCCGAACTCGAAGTACAAGCAGCAGAAGGACGATGCCAACTGATGCAATACAGTCCAGACAAAATAGTCACACAGCTGGCGGCAAAGACAACCCTGCACAAATTGTTGCTACAATTCAGAGGCTGGGATATGGTGAGATGTGAAGAAATATAATTGTGCAAGAAGTATATCCCGGGTATCATACATCAATCAGTGATATTTGTCAGTCCAAATAAATCCTTGTTCAAGGTGTATACAACTATTTTATCGCTTTTCAACTGCTTACCTACTTTGCTCAACCCTTTCAATGGAGTATCCCAACGACTATAGGATTTCAATATGGGATATAGAGTAGGAAGCACCATGGGAGCAAACCAACCATTCTTTGTATAAAACAAACCATTGCGATAGAACACGGCATGGATGATATGATTATAACCATTATAAAAGGCCAAAATACAGTTATTGGGAAAAACAGCCTCCTTTATCTCTTTATAACGACACGGATAAGAAGCTTCGGAGGTTAGAAAGTAATCGAAGAAAGCATTTAAATCCTCTTCACGCGTATAAGAAGCATTACGGGTAATCACCGGTTCGGTATAAATGCCATACGTTTGAAACAAAGCATCCAACGCATAAAAAATACAAGTCTGAGAATTATTCTTCAGCATAGGAAGAGGACACTCCATGCGCAACATGGAATCTTCCAACACTTCAATCATAGTCTCATCCAATCCCTCAATACAGGCAGAGAAACGGGCAAAAGGATATATTCTACTCTCTACCACTAAATTGCGTAATTTCTTTTTCAATTTATCATCATAATCATAGCCCCGATATATCTTCGGACGTACCCGATAGGTGAGTGTATCATTCTTCCAAACTGTCTGAAAAATGGAATCCGGTACAGAATTCTTCATCTGAGTTTCCACATAATATATTGTATCCAAATAATGAACAAGCGAATCTGTATAAAGGCCATTGCCAAATGTTTCAACACCATAGCGCAATGCTTCCTTCTCTCTTATAAAAATCAAACTGTCACTCATCCACTTTATCTCCGGGAATTTTATCTGAGAAGAAACAGTTGCACAGATACTTAAGATGACATATAATACACAGATTCTTTTCATAAGCCGATACGTCTATCATTTACCGTTTCCCTTGTAAAAGCGGTATCCAAATCCCAACATCAGGTTGTTGGGGTTCTTAAATTTATTCAACTGATAGCCGACATGCAAGAACAAGCGCGGTGTAATGGAAGCCTTGAGAGCCAGAACTTGATAAAAACCTTCCGTATCATCACCACTGTATATCAAATTCCGTCCGACACCGGCATTGATAGAAAAAATAGGCATGACCAGCTCTCCGCGTACAGACAGACCGACAGCAAACTGCTTGTGGAAAGGAGGGCGATGAAACTTCGCATCGCTTGATGAACTTCCTTCTACCCGATAGTCTTTGATATTGGCACTCTCATCATATTGTGCATCCATAGAAACACCGGCCCTAAAATACTTGTTGAAATTGTACATTGGATTAAAATTCAGCCCCACAACGCCAAAAGAGCCGGGCACCAGACAAACGTCATAGCCATCCACAAACCCTTTTTTACGAGTAGCACCATATACAACCAAATCATAACTGATATAAGGTTTGATGGATAACGGTTTAGCACCTTTCACAGCCACCGTCTCATCATTTCCAAAAGTACGCACAACACCTATTCTTCCGCCAATCGGATTCACTCCCGCATTGGGAAAATGTGTATTTCCATTAGAGTAATGAGTAAAATCCATACCTGCCGTCAAGCTCCATTGCGGATTAATCCGCCAATTCAGAAAAAATCCCAGATTGATATAGGCATTGATTTTTGACCCGATAACCTCATTCTGCGGATTATATATCTCATCATATTTTTTCCAGCCAAAAGAAGCACCGAAATTCCATTCATAGTCGAATGACAAATGGGGCGATAACTGCGCTATGCGTGACCCCTGAAAAGCATATACCGCTATGGGATTACCTAGTTCGGAAGGACAGAAGAACGTAGTGTAAGAAACTCCAATACCCTGATAGGCATGAGGATAGAGCCGGCCTAAAGTTGAATTCTTATCAAACTGAAAAGCATACTTCAGATGTACAGAAAGGGCCTGCCTGATGCGTTGTTGATGCATATTGTCACCATCAAAGAAATCATTGGTAGGAGTCACATAATTAGGACGTACATCCAGGCCGAGCCTATGAATCAGCTTATGGCTTGCTGTGTCATTCTTTAATACATCCGGTTGCGTAGCCGTCTGAGCCATCAAATTTCCACCCATCGGACAAACAGCCAAAAGGCTGGCAATATATAATAAGAGTAATTTCGCTTTCATTGTTCTAATTATTCAGCTTCTCGCACTTTATGAGGTATCTTTTAGGCATCTTGCTTTTCAAAGTACCGGTAATGACTTTCTCTTTTTTGGTTTTGGGATGAACGGCATAAAGAGTAAAATAAGTCTCAAACCATTCATATTCCAGCAGTACAGTGATACGTTGCGAAGTTTGGGCCGGAGTTATGACCGCCTTCTTTTCCGTATCAGGAAAAGGCAAAGGTAACCGTTGCATATCAGAAGCATATTGCACTCGTTCGCCGTTCATCACCAGATAACCGTCAACAATGCCGGGAATCTCAACCTCCGGTTTGCTTGCCAACAAATTAAAAGCCTCGGGATTATTACTGGTGAATTGTATCTGACGATACTCATTTTGGAAAGGAAAGATATAATTGGTTACGTTTCCATTTCCCCTGTTATCAATCACCATGCTCCTACGTTCTTCTATGTGTGTATCCGTATAACTATACATATCAAGCGAATAAGTGATATGGTCGAATATATATCTGTCGGAAGGTGTTATGGCTACATGTATTGCTTTCGTTTCATATTCATTACTTGCAATAATGGAAAACCGGAAAAGAGAAGAGCGCGCATTTTCGTTTACCGTTAACTTCACTTCCTGAGGATGAGTGCGCTCAATGGTAAAATCAACTATCTTATCTTCATAAACGACATCATCACAAACTATTTTGCCCAATCCTTCCAAAACAGGCGACTGATTCTGCGAAACTATATTACCGTCTTTATCATAAACTGAATAATATAATGAAGAGTTATCATAATAATCATACACATGCAACAGATTCCAGTTGGAAGACTTAAAATGAATAGTCACTGAGTCACCATTTCCATCCAAGGTAACATCAGAAACAGAAGGCTGAAAATCTTCAATGAAGACATCGCTATTACAACCGGATAATCCCAAGAATATGAGAAGATATACTGCGATATGTAGGAAAGTTTTCATGTTGTTTTTGTGTTTGTCTTTTCACTACGACAAAAATAACACTTATTTCCGAATAATGACCATAAATACCGGTATATTTATCTGATACTCCGTAATATTGAAGATTTTCAGCCCTCACCACATGTCAAGAACAAGACAATGTTATCGTCTTCTCTATATTAATTTGCTGCACAAAACAGGCATCATGGCTCACAACTAATAATGTTCCCCGATACTCCTTCAAAGTATCAGTCAATATCTCCATATTCATAATATCAATATTGTTCGTCGGTTCGTCCACAATAAACAAATCAGGAGTTTGTGCACTCACCATCAAGCAACACAGGGAAAGTTTCATCTTCTCACCCCCGCTCAGACAACTGCATTTCTTATCCCAACTGGATATAGGGAAAAGAAAGCGGTTAAGAATAGTTTTAAGCTCATGGTCATAAAGTTTATTGTTAAAGAAGGAGAGTTGCTCCAGCACCGACAGCCCATTCTGTATAATGGAATATTCCTGGTCGAGATAAACATACGTCAGCCCATCCGCCCTTATCAGTTCACCCGCCGTGGGAGTGAGAACGCCCGCCAGCAACTTCAGTAAAGTGGTTTTGCCGCTACCGTTTCCACCTTTCAAATGGATACGGTCACCGCTTTTTATTACAAAATCAAGAGGGAGCGGCCATAACTCATCCGATTGATAAGCATAATTCATATTTCTGACTGTGATAAGTGTCTTGCCCGTATGCAAGGAAGAAGAATTGAAATCCACCTTCATCCCTTTCCTGTCCGGCAACACCTTGCGAATATCCGTAGCGCTTTCTGCCAACGATTGTATTTTATCAGCATGAACATGGCTCAGGCGAACCGAACTTTTCTCCGCCTTGTCCTTAAAAGTATCCATTGCCATCTTGCCGACACCACTTTTTATATTTTGCTTCTTTCCGCGTACATCATGCTTCTGCTGACGCTCCATCACTTCACGTGCCTGTCTGCGTGCCTTCTGCAACTGCTTCCCATTCTCTTCCAACCGAGCTTGCAATGCTTGAACGGCCAACTCCTTCTGCTCTTTGTAAAAGTCATAATTCCCCGCATAATAAATTACTCCTTTTGCCGAGAGCTCATACGTGGACGAAAGCAAGTTGAGCAACGTCCGGTCATGACTGACTACCAACACACCAGACGAAGTAGAAGTGATAAAGTGATATAATTTCTCACGACTCACATCATCCAAATGATTGGTCGGCTCGTCCATCAGAATAAAAGACGGTGAGTGCAAAGCGATTCCTGCCAAAAAGACTTTTGTCTTTTCTCCTCCACTTAACAAATGCATGGGATGGGAGAGAGGCACTCCCGGCAATCCCCATTCATGTAAAGCGGCAACCGCCTTCTCTTCTATATCCCAATCATCATCCAATACCGTAAAATGCTCCACAGAAACATCTCCCTGCAAAATGGCATGAAGTGCTTGTATCTTTCCTTCAATCCGCAAAGCTCCGGCTATCGTCAGATGATTAAATTGTCCGAAGTGTTGGGGAATATAATAAGGTGGTTCCAAACAAATCACTTCACCTTCCGAAGGTGACAATTCTTTTGTTATCAGCTGCATCAAGGTCGATTTTCCTGATCCGTTATTCCCGATAAGCGCTGCTTTCTCACCTTTCCCCATAGAGAAACTAACGTTACTGAAGAGCACATCTTTATCAGGATGCATATAAGTAACTGACTGTATATGTATACACATACTGTTTCTATAAAATTAAAATGTTAATACTGAAATGTATATTGTGGGAATAGAGGACAACTATTACACAACAAACGAATTCACTTCGCCTGCCGTCCCAACATGAAATAAATAGTTGTTTGAAAAAATAGATGTTTAGATTCTCATCGGAATGTTTTTAGATTTCGGGGACAAAGATAAGTGTTTTCAGTGATATACAAAAGCAAACGATAAATTTATTTATAATACATTATTCACCTGTCACCGGATGTTGTCTCCTCCGATTTTCAAACGCTGCATACGTTTTGAACTCTCTAAGTCGTTTCATTAGCCGGACTAAGCCTTTTCGTCCTTTCGATTATGCCCATCTGTCCGTCAGATTACTACAGTCTCCGGCAGTGGACTGTACAGTCTACCATAACGGACTATACAGTCCACTGTAACGGACTGTACGGTCTACGGCAACGGACTGTAATAATCTTCTGCTTAAAAAGCCTTGGCTGACCCTAAGAAACGGCTTACTCTTCCCTTTGTTTCTGAATGAGCTTTAAATCCCCATGAAAACAATGCGACCCCGTTATTCCACACTCCAATACCATAAAGAGAAGGAAGGTGTATCGAAACGCTCATAAATAAAAGGGAGTGTGTCAAAACTAAACCTGCCTATCCAATCGTCAGCTGTAGGGGCAGGGTTTGCCTGCCCGAAAACACAAAGTAAACTGTTTTCGGGCGAGCGAACCTCGCCCCTACGAACGAAACGACAGCATTATCCACGTTTTGACACCTTCGATAAAAGGGAAGTTTTGATACATCCCTCTGATTATATTAAATGTTCTTACTTGACCAAACTAATCACCAAACCATTAGAAAGATTCAATAATCAGTTCTGATGCCAACATTCCCTCAATAGCCTCACCAAAAGCCTTAAAGTGAGCCGATGCTGCATGCACCGCCATAGCCTGCTCGTCCTTATACTCCTCATAAAAAATAAAGAGAGTAGGGCAGAAAGGATTCTGATAAAGGTTGTAGCTGATATTACCTGCTTCGGCACGAGTACCTTCTATCAAGGCCGTAGCCGCAGTCATAAACTCTTTTTCTTTGCCGGCAAGTACCTCAGCACGTGCCACAATCGTTTTCTTTTCCATAATGTTTAATGTTTCGTATTTTGTTACTGATATTAATTAAAGTCGGGCAAAGTAACCGAGAAGTTAGGATTCGGTATATGCTGTGACTTGATTACTTCTTTCATCTGTTTTACAATTTCAGGATGTTCGGCTGCTACATCATGGTCTTCGTGAATATCCTCGGCAAGATTATAAAGGAACGGTTTGCCACTCTTCACTACCATCTTCCAATCACCCATGCGTACACCTATCTGGTCGGTTTCGTCAAATTCCCAATAAAGGAAATCGTGTTGCTTTTGTCCTTCCTGTCCGGTCAACGTAGGATAGATAGAAATCCCATCGAAATAATCAGTACCTTTTTTCTTTTTATTGGTATATTTCTTCACGTAGTTCTTCACACCTGCCACATCGCAGAATGTCGGCATCAAATCATAAAATGCAAACTGATGGTCATTGACTTGTCCGGCTTCCACTTTACCCGGCCAACGAACAATAAACGGAATACGGATACCGCCTTCGTAGCATTGACGCTTCAAACCGCGCAACTTACCGTCACGTCCAAAGAATGTAGGATCTGCACCACCTTCCTCGTGAGGGCCGTTATCACTGGTAAAGATAACCAATGTATTTTCATCCATTCCTTTTTCTTTCAGTTTCTTCAGCACTTCGCCCACATAATAATCCAGACGGGTAATCATACCGGCAAACTGTGCATGCGTATGGACAGAAGCATTGTAACGCGAACCTTCCGAACCTCCCCATGTCTTGTCATGGAAGAACTTCTTCTGATATCCTTCCAGGATAGAATCCTCAGGTTGAACTAATTCCGCATGAGGCAATGTATAAGTAAATACACCGAAGAACGGTTGTTTGCCGTCTTGCTTATCAAGCCACTTCATGGCTTCCTGATGAATCATATCGGCAGAATATTGCGGACGTTTATAGTATTCTTTGCCGTACATGGGATATTTGATATTTTCATCCATTATCACACGCACCACAGCTGTGTCGCCCATTGATTTGCTATAACGGTTTAAGAAGTTCGGATAGTAAAGATGGGCCTGGAACTGACATATAAAACCATAAAACTCGTCGATACCCCGTTTGTCGGGAGTAGAAACGGAACCTTCATAGCCTCCTGCCCACTTACCGAACATACCGGTGGTATAACCGTTATCTTTCATTATCTCAGGGATGATTATGTGTTCGGGGTCATAAGGATGCTGCCCCACCACTGAATATTCTTTGTTATTACCATACATCACGATGGGAGCGTCACGCCAATACTCTTTATTTCCACGCACTTCACAGTGACCGGTATGCTGTCCTGTCATAAACGAAGCACGGGAAGGGGCACTTACCGGACTTCCTGAATAAGCCTGAGTAAAGCGCATGCCCTCTTTGGCCATATTATCAATATTAGGAGTACTGATATATGATTGGCCGTAACAGCCCAAGTCGCCATATCCCATATCATCACACATAATGTATATGATATTTGGCTTCACGTCATGACTCTTTTGTGCATAAGCACCCAACGAAGTAAGGGCAAGTCCACTGCCCAGCCATAAAAGTTTTTTGTTCATTCTATATATCTATTAAAGGTTATACGCAAAGGTATACAAAAGCAACTAATATTATTGATAAACAATGCAATTTATGAATTATATTTTAGACAACAAAGAACATGAATAAAAAAATAGTCTTAACTTTGCTCCTATAAGCAACAATATTACAAACAGCAAGTAAAATGAATAAAAAACTATTATTCACCCTGTTACTGGCAGGGAGTGCCGCTGTCGGACATGCTACCGATGAGGCCAGATTATTACGCTTTCCTGCTACAAACGGACAGGAAGTCGTGTTCTCCTATGCAGGCGATTTGTACAAAGCTCCCCTGAAAGGTGGAGAGGCACAACGTCTCACTTCCCATATCGGCTATGAAATGTTTGCCCGTTTCTCGCCCGATGGCAAATCAATCGCCTTCACCGGACAATATGACGGAAACACGGAAGTGTATCTGATGTCTGCCGATGGTGGAGAACCCACCCGACTGACTTACACCGCTACTAACAGTCGTGACGATTTGGGTGACCGTATGGGTCCGAACAATATCGTAATGACGTGGAGCCCCGACGGTAAGAACATTGTCTATCGTAACCGTATCAGCGACGGATTCGACGGAAAGCTCTGGACAATATCCAAAGAAGGAGGTATGTCCCAACTCATTCCATTACCCGAAGGCGGATTCTGTTCTTACTCTCCCGATGGCAAGAAACTGGCTTACAACCGTGTGATGCGTGAGTTCCGTAACTGGAAATACTATCGTGGCGGAATGGCAGACGATATCTGGATTTACAATCCTGCAAGCAAAAAAGTGGAAAACATTACTAATAATATAGCGCAAGATATTGTCCCCATGTGGATAGGCGACGAAATTTTCTTTATCTCCGACCGTGACATGACCATGAATATCTTTGTCTACAATACCCAGACGAAACAGACAGAGAAAGTAACCAATTATACAGACTACGATGTCAAATTCCCCAGTTCGAACGGTGAAATCATTGTATATGAAAACGGAGGATACCTCTATAAACTCGACCCGAAGACACGCCAGACCGAAAAAATATCCATTACTCTAAAATCAGATAATATCCTTGCCCGCAAGGAAATGAAGAAAGTGGCAGGCAACCTGACCGCAGCCAGTCTTTCTGCCGACGGACACCGAGTAGCGATAACTGCCCGCGGCGAAGTGTTTGATGTTCCGGCAGACAAAGGTGTGACCCGCAACATCACCCGTACTCCGGGAGCCAATGAACGCGATGCCGCCTGGAGCCCGGACGGAAAATACATTGCCTATATCAGCGACCGAACCGGAGAAACCGAAATCTGGCTGCAACCCTCCGAAGGCGGAGAAGCTATTCAACTGACCAAAAACAATGATACCTACATTCGCCAACTGATGTGGAGCCCGAACAGCAAAAAGGTGCTCTACACCGACCGCAAAAACCGTATCGTAGAAGTGGATATAACTTCAAAATCCAAGAAGACTGTCATGCAAAACCCCGAAGGAGAGTTTTACTCAGTCAATTACTCACCCGACAGCCAATGGATTACTTATACCAAACCGGGCAAGAACAATATGGATGTGGTGTATGTATACCATCTCACCTCGGGCAAAGAATATCCCGTAACAGAGAAATGGTACAACTCTTCATCTCCACATTTCAGTACCGACGGCAAATACCTTATCTTTACTTCCGAACGCGATTTCAATCCCATCTACAGCCAAACGGAGTGGAATCATGCTTACAACCGCATGGGCGGAGTATATATCGCTTTATTGTCTAAAGACACCCCGTCGCCTTTCCTGCCATCGGACGAAAAAATAAGCATCGAAGACAACACCCCCGAAAGCAAATCCGCAGCCAAAGACAATAAAGCGGACGACAAAGCAACCGGCGTAACCATTGATGCTGAAGGATTGCCCGGACGCTTGCTCAAACTTCCTCTTCCGGCAGGCTATTATTACCAGCTTTATTCTGACGGAAAGAAAGTATGGTACTCCAACTCAGGAAATACCAAAGTATTCGACCTGGCGGAACAGAAAGAAGAAACCGTGGCCGAAGGAGCTAACATGAGCGTAGCCGAAAGCAATAAAAAAGCAATATTCTACAAAGGCGGCGACCTGTATGTATGCGATTTTCCTTGCAGCAAAGCCGCTTTAGACAAGAAGGTAAATCTGGACAATATGATTGCCCCGATAGACTATCCACAAGAATGGGCACAAATCTTTGACGAGACCTGGCGTGCCTTCCGTGATGGTTTCTATCTGGAGAATATGCATGGAGTAGACTGGAAAGCCATTAAAACAAAATATGCCGCCCTGCTTCCTTATGCAAAAACCCGGTTAGACCTCAATTACATTATCGGTGAGATGATTGCCGAATTAGCCTGTGGACATGCTTACGTGAATCCGGGAGAAATCAAAGGGCCCGAACGCATCAAGATGGGTTTGCTGGGTGCAGAATTGAGTCGCGACAAGAGTGGATTCTACCGTATCGAGAAGATTTTACCGGGAGCTGTTTACAGCCAAAAGCTCCGTTCCCCGCTTACCGAACCGGGCCTCGGCATAAAAGAAGGTGATTACATCACTGCTGTCGACGGTATCCCGACTACCACCGTAGACAATATCTACAGTCTACTGACAGGCAAAGCAGGTGTACTGACCGAATTAAGCATCAACAGCACTGCCTCTGCCAAAGGTGCGCGCAAAGTAGTGGTCAGCCCGATTGACAATGAATATCCATTGTACCACTACAATTGGGTACAAAACAATATCAAGAAAGTGGAAGAAGCCACCAACGGACGTGTAGGTTATATCTATATCCCCGATATGGGTCCTGACGGACTGAACGAATTTGCCCGTTACTTCTATCCTCAGTTGGACAAGGAAGCACTCATCATCGACGACCGTGCCAATGGCGGCGGCAATGTCTCACCTATGATTATCGAACGCTTGCTTCGCCAGCCTTACCGTCTGACCATGAGCCGCACGTCTACCAAAGTCGGAACCATTCCCGATGCCACGTTAGTAGGGCCGAAGGTATTGCTCATCAATAAATATTCGGCTTCGGACGGTGACTTGTTCCCTTGGAGTTTCAAAGCAAACAAAATCGGTAAAGTAATCGGTACCCGTACCTGGGGCGGCATTGTCGGAATCAGCGGCCCGCTGCCTTATATGGACGATACGGACGTACGTGTTCCGTTCTTTACCAACTTCGATGCCAAGACCGGTCAGTGGATTGTGGAAAATCACGGTGTAGACCCTGATATCCTGATTGACAATGATCCGGTGAAAGAACAAATGGGAGAGGACCAGCAACTGAATAAAGCCATAGAGGTCATTATGCAAGAGCTGAAAGACCGCAAACCATTACCTAAAGTTCCGGCTCCGAGAACATTCAAGGATTTGGGATTATAATAAATCATTCAAAATATATCGGGTGTCCGACTTTGGTCATCCGATATATTTTTTTAATTTTATCCAACAAACGTCAATTCATTCACTTTCTTCGGCTAAATATTTGAAGATGTTATCGTTATCACTATCTTTGAACTCAATAATCACTAAAAACTAAAACTAACACAACATGAAACGCTACTCTTATTTATTCTTAGCAGCACTTGCACTCAGTTCTTGCCAAAACGATGATAATAATACCATCTACAACGATTTTGGAGGTATGTATAAAATTACTTCCATGCAATCAGAGAATCCCCTCGATCTGAACAATGACGGAATACAATCTTTCGATCTTTACGAAGAAATAGCCGCCCCGGTTTATTCGTCCAAAAACACTTCAGATCAAGAAGCAATCCCATTCTATCATTTCGACGAATGGTCAAACTATGCAGAAGTCAGACCGGCATTTCATGACCAAAGCGATTATCCGCTTCTTCTATTGAAACTTCCCTTGCAAGAAATCAGTAATGAAGGCAGTGATACTCCCTTTTTAACTTTCTATGGACACGACTTGAGTGACTATGAATACACGCTCACGGATAATTCCCGCGTCGATTTGAAACTCGTTACTCCCAGTGCCGTCCGTTTGGGGGTAGTGGAACGATTGGAAAGAATGGACAAAGATAATTTTGTCGTTTCAATGACGGCACGTTTCTTTGATTTTTCTACCCGTAAATGGATATATACTCCTATCACTGTCACTTATAAAAGAGTAACGGACAGCAGTAGTTTATAAAGAATCGTACTCCCGCCCATCGCAGGAAGTGCCCCATGTCTGTCCGAATGTATTTTCTTCGCCTGTTATTTCTGTTATCTCCCCGACTTTCATTATCTTTGCAACCACTTAATAACAAAGATATTAAATAACAAAAATAAATCATGGAATACAATTTCAGAGAGATTGAGAAGAAATGGCAGCAGCGATGGGTGGAAAACCACACCTATCAGGTGACTGAAGACGAATCGAAAAAGAAATTCTACGTGCTCAATATGTTCCCTTATCCATCAGGGGCAGGATTGCACGTGGGACATCCGCTGGGATATATCGCCAGCGATATTTATGCACGTTACAAACGCTTGCAGGGATTTAACGTCCTCAACCCGATGGGTTACGACGCTTACGGACTTCCTGCCGAACAATATGCTATCCAGACCGGACAGCACCCCGCCATCACTACCGTCAACAATATCAACCGCTACCGCGAACAGTTGGATAAAATCGGTTTCTGCTTTGACTGGAACCGTGAAGTCCGCACTTGCGAACCGGGCTATTATCATTGGACTCAATGGGCCTTCCAGCAGATGTTCAATAGTTTCTATTGCAATGCGTGTTCATCGGCACAGCCCATCAGCAAACTGATAGAGCACTTCGCACAAAAAGGAACCGAAGGACTGGATGTAGCTTGCAGCGAAGAACTCAGCTTTACTGCCGAAGAATGGAACGCCAAGAGCGAAAAGGAACAACAGGAAATCCTGATGAACTACCGCATCGCTTACTTGGGCGAAACAATGGTAAACTGGTGCCCGCAACTGGGAACTGTCCTTGCCAATGATGAAGTGGTGGACGGAGTTTCGGAACGTGGCGGTTTCCCCGTGGTACAGAAAAAGATGCGCCAGTGGTGCTTGCGCGTTTCGGCATACGCTCAACGTTTGCTCGAAGGACTGGACAATGTGGACTGGACAGACTCTCTGAAAGAAACACAACGCAACTGGATAGGCCGTTCGGAAGGTACGGAAGTACAGTTCAAGGTGAAAGACAGTGATATCGAATTCACCATCTTTACCACCCGCGCAGATACCATGTTCGGTGTAACCTTCATGGTTCTGGCTCCCGAAAGTGAATTGGTGGCACAGCTTACCACTCCCGAACAAAAAGAGGAAGTGGACGCTTATCTGGACCGCACCAAGAAACGTACCGAACGCGAACGTATCGCCGACCGCCGTGTGACCGGTGTATTCAGCGGTTCGTATGCCATCAATCCGTTTACAGGCGATGCCGTTCCCGTATGGATTAGTGATTATGTACTGGCAGGTTATGGTACAGGCGCTATCATGGCGGTTCCTGCCCACGACAGCCGTGACTATGCTTTTGCCAAGCATTTCAATCTGCCCATCGTTCCGTTGGTGGAAGGTTGTGATGTAAGCGAAGAAAGTTTCGATGCCAAAGAAGGTATTGTTTGCAACTCACCTCGTCAGGATGTCACTCCTTACTGCGATCTTTCTTTGAACGGTCTGACTATCAAAGAAGCTATCGCCGCAACTAAAGAATATGTAAAAGCTCATAATCTGGGACGTGTGAAAGTGAATTATCGTCTTCGCGACGCCATCTTCTCACGCCAGCGTTACTGGGGCGAACCGTTCCCCGTATATTACAAAGACGGTATGCCTTACATGATTGATTCCTCTAAATTGCCGCTCGAACTTCCCGAAGTCGCTAAGTTCCTGCCTACCGAGACAGGCGAGCCTCCATTGGGCCACGCTACCAAGTGGGCTTGGGATGTAGAAAAGGGCGAAGTAGTGGAAAACGCTTTGATTGACCATGTAAATGTATTCCCGCTGGAACTGAATACCATGCCGGGCTTTGCCGGTTCATCCGCATACTATCTGCGCTATATGGACCCGCACAACGACCAAGCACTGGTATCGGAAAAGGCAGACCACTACTGGCAGAATGTAGACCTTTATGTGGGAGGTACCGAGCACGCTACCGGCCACTTGATTTACTCTCGTTTCTGGAACAAGTTCCTGCACGATCTGGGTATAAGCATCAAGGAAGAACCGTTCCAGAAGTTGGTGAACCAAGGAATGATTCAGGGACGAAGCAACTTTGTATATCGTATCAAAGATACCAATACCTTTGTATCACTGAACCTGAAAGACCAGTATGAAACGACTCCGCTGCATGTGGATGTGAACATTGTTTCAAACGACATTCTGGATACCGAAGCATTCAAGGCATGGCGCCCCGAATACAACAATGCAGCGTTTATCCTCGAAGATGGAAAGTACATCTGCGGATGGGCGGTAGAGAAGATGAGTAAATCCATGTACAACGTGGTTAATCCCGATATGATTGTCGAGAAATATGGTGCCGACACTTTGCGTATGTACGAAATGTTCCTCGGCCCGGTGGAACAGTCCAAACCTTGGGATACCAATGGTATTGACGGTGTTCACCGTTTCTTGAAGAAACTTTGGAACTTATTCTACAGCCGTACCGACGAGTTTATGCCGGTGGAAGGCGATCCGACCAAAGAAGAACTGAAAGCTATCCATAAACTGATCAAAAAAGTAACCGGAGACATCGAAACCTTCTCTTACAATACTTCTATCAGTGCTTTCATGATTTGTGTAAACGAATTGAGCAGTTTAAAATGCCGCAACAAGGCAATATTGAGCAACCTCATCATCTTGTTGGCTCCGTTTGCCCCCCACTTCGCTGAAGAACTTTGGGAAGCTTTGGGCAACACCACCAGCGTATGCGATGCACAGTGGCCTGCATTCAATGAAGATTACTTGAAAGAGGATAGCGTGAAATATACCATCTCGTTCAATGGTAAGGCACGTTTCACTATGGAGTTCCCAGCCGATGCCGACAACGATACCATTCAGGCAACTGTTATGGCAGACGAACAGGCACAGAAATGGATTGAAGGCAAGACTCCGAAGAAGGTAATTATCGTTCCGAAGAAGATTGTAAACATTGTATTATAATCGCTACTGTATTTTACAGTGTGTCAAAAGCAATACGATAACAAAAATTGCTTTTGACACACCTTCCTACTTCACACTAAAACCAATCCTCATTATCACATGGACAAAATATTAAAAATCAAACTCGGCAGAGAGGTAAAAGACTATTTAGCCATTACCTTCGGGCTGATATGCTATGCACTGGGATGGGCAGCTTTTTTATTACCTTATCAAATTACGACAGGTGGAGTAACAGGTATTGCTGCCATTATCTATTATGCTACAGGCATTGAAATCCAAGTCTCTTACTTTGTCATCAATGCTGTGTTCTTAGGATTCGCGCTGAAAATATTAGGCCCTAAATTCAGTCTTAAAACCATCTACGCCATTTTCATGCTGACTTTCCTGTTATGGTTCTTCCAAGTATTGTTAAAAGGTCCCAATGGTGAACTTCCACAATTATTAGGTCCGGGGCAAGAATTTATGGCTTGCGTAGTAGGTGCAGGATTGTTAGGATTCGGCATCGGTATCGTATTCTGTAACAACGGAAGCACGGGAGGAACAGATATCATTGCCTGGATTATCAACAAATATAAGGATGTAACGTTAGGACGTATGATGATGTATTGTGACATCGTCATTATCTCTTCCTGTTATTTTATTTTCCATGACTGGAAACGCGTATTATTTGGCTTCTGCGTACTTTTTATCATGAGCATTGTTATCGATTATGTGATAAACAGTACCCGCCAATCTGTTCAATTCCTCATTTTCTCGCGAAAACACGATGAAATAGCCGAAGGAATCACCAAGCAAATAGACCGTGGAGTAACTTTACTGGATGGTACCGGGTGGTATAGCAAACAAGGAATCAAGGTCGTAGTGGTATTGGCAAAGAAAAGCCAGTCACTGGATATATTCCGATTGGTGAAAGATATTGACCCCAATGCATTTATATCACAAAGCAATGTGGTGGGAGTGTATGGTGAAGGATTTGATAAACTAAAAATAAAGTAACTAAAAGACAAAGAACGATGACACAGAAAAATGCCATTAAAATCTTCGAAGAGAAAAAGGTACGTACTGTTTGGGACGATGAAACCGAAACATGGTATTTTTCCATCATCGATGTAATTGCCGCTTTGACGGAAAGTGTTGACCCCAGAAAATACTGGAACAAGTTAAAACAACGTCTAAAAGAAGAAGGAAATGAAACGGTGACAAATTGTCACCAGTTGAAAATGAAAGCCTCGGATGGTAAGATGCGTCTTACTGATGTAGCTGATACTGAGCAACTTTTCCGTCTTATCCAGTCCATCCCCTCTCCCAAGGCCGAGCCTTTCAAATTATGGATTGCTCAAATAGCCCGTGAACGTTTGGACCAACTGCAAGACCCGGAGTTGTCCATCAATCAAGCCCTGATGGATTATAAACGTTTAGGCTATTCCGATAACTGGATTAACCAACGTTTGAAAAGCATTGAAATCCGCAAGGATTTGACAGACGAATGGAAGCGCTGCGGTTTGGAAGAAGGCGTGCAGTTTGCTACTTTGACCGATATTATTTATCAGACATGGGCAGACAAAACCGCCAAAGAATACAAACAGTTCAAAGGCTTGAAGAAAGAGAATCTGCGCGACAACATGACGAATAAAGAAAATCAAAGTACCATTTAGTACCAAACGAATGGTCTTCCAAAGCACAACTCACAGCATCAATAAAAACCTCATACTGGGTTTTCATCTCATTTCCCTCCAAATAATTTTCCAACCATAGTTAATATATTCGCCACACTCTCCTTGTCCTGAACCGGAATATGAATAGAGGTTTCCCCGGTCGTTTCATCCACCTTTACAATAGAATCCACCAATTGCCTGGTAGCTTCAGGAGATTGCAAGGTGCGGGCCAAACCGCTGAAGAAAGACAGACCTTGGCGTACAAGTTCTTGCGGATTATCCTCTTTGCTTTGAATGTCTGCCGGTTCTTCCTTCTTTATATTGTCATCCGTAAAGGTATCTTCTTCAAATGGCAAAGTAGGTTCATCCTCCCTTTCCACCCCTTTCTTATTCCGGTCTGTTTTAGCAGTCGAATCAGCAATCTTTTCTTCCGTATCTTCGGCAGATATCACATTCACAACAGTCTCGCTCTCCTCTACAGACGGCTCGGTCATTGCCTTGATAGACTCCATTATCTTATCCAACTTGCTGTCTTCCAAGAAAATAGTATCTTCTCCATTGTCCAGAATACCGCCGAATAGAGATGATTTGAAATTCAGCGTGCCCAGCATGCGTTCTTCGATGGTCTGACTGGCAACCAAGTTGATTACCTGTATGTTGCGTTGTTGTCCGATGCGGTAGATACGGGCTATGCGTTGTTCCAAGACAGCAGGATTCCATGGCAAATCCAGATTAATCAAAATAGAAGCCACCTGCAAGTTCAGTCCCGTACTGCCTGCATCCGTAGAGATGAACACACGGCTTTCGGGATTCTCGGTAAAATTCTCAGTCAAGCGTCCCCGTTGCTCGGAAGGCACACTGCCATGCAGGTATTCATATTTCACACCCAACTTTTCCAACTCGGCGGCCACCAGTCTTGTCATCCTTTCCCATTGGCTGAAAATCACTACCTTTTCATCGCCACCCTCGAACACATTGCGAAGAATATTCATGGTTTCCTCTATCTTTGTATCGCACCGGGTCTTCTGGTCAAGGATATAGGTACTGTCGCACACCATACGCATCTGGCTCATAAAAAGCAGCAGCCGCTTGCGGTCTGTCTCGCTCAGGAACCGGTTTCGTGTCCACTTTTGGACCAACTGGGCCACGGACAACTGAAACTCATCGTGAATGCCACGCTGTTCCTCGGTCATGGGGACAAACAGAATCTTATCCATGCGCTGAGGCAACTGCAAAGCCACATCCCGCTTTCTACGCCTTATCAGCACAGATTTCAGTTGCTCGCCTATCACATTCAGGTTCTTATATCCAATGACTTTTCCGGTATCCGATGTGACCACCGTGCGGTCCATAAACTGATAATAAGGCCCCAGACAAAATTGGTCCACAAACTGCATGATGGAATACAGTTCCTCCAACTTGTTTTCCAACGGTGTGCCGGACAACACCACCGCATATTCCGACTCGATGTGACGTGCCGATTGCGAAATCTGCGTCTTCCAATTCTTCAGCCGCTGCACTTCATCCATTATGAGTAAATCCGTGCGCAAAGAGCGTAGCAGTTTTATATCATTGCTCATGCTGTTGTATGAGACAATTTTATAAAAACAATCTGAGTTGTATAACTTTTTACGCACCAAGGGGTTTCCTTCCACCACCACTGCCGCAGAGTTCGTGAAACGTTCTATCTCCTTTTTCCATTGATACTTCAACGAAGTGGGACATACCACCAATACAGAAGAAATCAGCTTTTCCTTTTTCATCAGTTCGGCAGTTCCTATAGCCTGAATGGTTTTTCCAAGTCCCATCTCATCGGCTATAATCGATTTCCCGGCAGTAAAAGCAAAGCGGACGCCTTCTTTCTGGTAAGGATAAAGAGGGACTTTGAGCAATGTATCCAGACTCTTTTCAGACAAAGACTTCACCAGCTGCTGTCTGTAAAGATTATCCCGCTTCTCGACTATAAAGCTGAATGCATCGGGATACCATCGGAACGTATTATCCAACCGGATGGCTTCACGTAAGAATTCCATGATACTGCCCATGGCCTCGGGGCGGATCACTCCTGCGGGAGTAAAATAAGGAGCAGCCAATTGGCGGAATTCCTCCGCATGGTCTGTCCCGATACGGAGTCGGACCTGGCGTTCTCCTTTATAGGACAAATACATGGAAGTATAAGAAGGTATTTCCCGGCAAACGCGCTTATGATGTGCTTCTATCCATAACTTAACCGCCTCAATGTGCTTGCAAGTACCCAACTGACTGGTTTTGAAATCCATGCACGAGCAGTAATTCCATTCGCTTCCTTCTCCCCGATAAACCACAGTATATTCATTTCTGGATACATAATTCTTTACTGTGTAATATCCCGGATAGTCTTTCATACCCTGCTCGGTAATAGTAAATGTTTCTTTCGCTGCCACTTGCCGGCGTAAGGCTATTTGCCATTGTTCCAAAGTCATGTTGTCCGGCTTATAATAATAAGAGACTTTCTGAGTTTGCTTGTCGGTTTTAGCTTTACCGCCTGTCTTGGTTTTGTTATTCATCATAGATAGAAGATTTATTCAATTAATGAATTTACAAAATTAATTAAATAGGATACTTCACAAATAAATACCGATAATTATTTCATGCTATTACAAGAATATAAAAAATAACTTGATATTTTATAGGTGATACACTGTATGAATATAAATCCCCGCTTCTTTCAGCCATCAGAATAACAAATGTTACCAAATTATTTCTTCACCTTACAAAATGGAATACTAAAAGAGCAAGAAGCCTCTTTTTTACCTCCCTTGCATCTGGAAATGGGCCGGAGGTCCCATAGTCGGATTCCCCATCTTCATCCGGTTCTTGTCAATGACCACTTTGTGAAGAATCTCATAAATCAAACCACCTACATCTATCCCTAAATTAAACTTATTGAACTTATAACTAGGAACCAATACCGGAACCGTTTCCCAGCCTCCACGCAAAGGATTGTAATAGCGCTGCACTCCCATCTCCACACTGAACCGCTCGCTCATATCCACCGTCATGCTGGCACCATAGCTGTGCGATTCCATACCATACGTCTGACCTCTATAATAAGAACCGAATACTTTAAAGGCGACACGGTCTGAAGCCCGATACATCACTGCGCCCGAAGTGCCGAAAGACTGTCCAACAGCAAAAGGCATATTCATTTTCATGGCATCGATACCCACCTGTACACTCCATCGGGGATTGAATTGATACATATATCCCAATGAAGCCTTATTCATCAGTCCGATACCCGGCAAGGAGGTCTGCTCTCCCGAACCATAAAACACTCCATTTTCAAATCCTTTTATGATTCCTCCGGTGCTGTAATCTCCTCTGAACATCGGCGAAGGATTCGTATAATAAGGAAGAACAAGCGGCTTCTTTAAAGAAAGATGAAGTAAAGAATCGGCATTGGAAGGTCGGGGCAGGGGAGAGCCCAAACTCTTTTCATCCGGTGCAACAAAGTCTTCGTGCAAAGAAGAAGCAGACAAAGAATTTCCTTCCTGCATTTCGGACACTGTCCGCACACTGTCACGAACCGTGTGTTTCACATCCTCTTGAGCAGTCATGTCCAATGAAATGCCCCAAAGCAGCAAATACATCCCTATACGGAGTATATGGTGAAATAAATCCGGTTTCCATTTCATAAGCCCTTCTGTTTTAAATATACCACAAATGCAAATTTAATAAAATCCATTGCTTGGCAATCATTTCGGACTGTTATTTTCTTAAAACAATCTATATAAATAAGCACATGCCAACGGTCTATCAAAAAAGATGGAAGTGTTTTTGAAAAACTCCAAGGTCTTTTTGATGAAGAATTCTCGTCCGTTCACTCCCATCACAAGAAAGCAAAATTAATTCGGTAGAAAGCTTATTGCATATCTCCTTTCACACATAACAACTGTTGAAACCGCCTGTTGATGGGAAATTTGTGTGAAAGCAACATTTACCAACTTCCTTTTTTAAGGCCTGCCCGAAAAAGTTTATTGAAAAACCCTTAACTCCTGCTTGGAAACAAGTATGCCTTTTCAAGGATATCCGGACTTTGCCCTTTATAATATGTTGACATCCGTTAAGACTTGCAAGTCGGGAGTGAAACGGCTG
>NZ_CAOOSE010000016.1:0-91605 GCF_948499155.1 uncultured Phocaeicola sp.
CAGAGCATCTGCCTTACAAGCAGAGGGTCGGCGGTTCGAATCCGTCAACGCCCACCGAAGAAAAATTAAATATTGCACGAGAAAGCAACTATCGGGCGTTTAGCTCAGCTGGTTCAGAGCATCTGCCTTACAAGCAGAGGGTCGGCGGTTCGAATCCGTCAACGCCCACCGAAGAAAGAGCTTCATAAGAAAATGTGTATTAGATTTTAAGATTAATTGCTGCGGGCTGACGTGAATACGTTGACTCGTTTTTTTGTATATATACCTCTTGTTTGACATCCAACCTTCTGCATACGTTTAAAACTCCCTAAGTCGTTTCATTAGTCGGACTAAGCATTTTCGTCCTTTCGATTATGCCTGTCTGTCAGTCGAATTACTACAGTCTTCGGCAGTGGACTGTATAGTCCGTTACCGTAGACCGTACAGTCTGCTACAATGGACTGTACAGTCTATTATAGCAGACTGTAATAATCTTCCGTTTAAAAGGACTTGGCTGACCCTAAGAAACGGCTTACTCTTCCTTTGGTTAGTGATATGATATTTAAATCCCCAAGAAAACGATGTGGCCCAAGAATAATAAGTAATCCCAAGTGGACCGGTACTTCATAATCAACTGGACTGTTCCCGTTAAATTTCTGTTGGCCCATTGTTAGTTAGGGATATTTCACCGCTTCCCACGCAAATTTCCGCATCTTTGTCATACAGCACGCCGAACTGTCCGGGTGCAATGCCCTGCAAAGGTTCGTGGCTGTGGATTCGGAACAGGTCATCTTCCCGTGTCAGTATCCCTTTCATAAACGTATCGGTATGCCGGATTTTGAAAGAAACGTCTACAGGAGAATTTCCCTTCCATAAGTCCTCCGTGATGAAATGGAAACCGCGCAAGGCAAAGTCTGTACCGTATTGCTTTTCGGTATCATATCCGCGTGAAACATAGATTATGTTCTCGTCTATATCTTTGCGGATAACGAACCACGGTCCGCCGCTCAGTCCCAACCCTTTGCGCTGTCCTATGGTGTGGAACCAATATCCTTTGTGGGTGCCAATCCGTTTTCCTGTCTCCACTTCAATGATGGCTCCTTCTTTCTCGCCCAAAAAGCGGCGAAGGAAGTCATTATAATTGATTTTCCCCAGAAAGCAGATACCCTGACTGTCCTTGCGCCGTGCACTGGGCAGTTTGGCTTGCAAGGCAATATCCCTGACTTCATTTTTCATCAGTCCGCCAAGGGGAAACAGCAGTTTGGATACTTGCAGATAATCTATCTGTGCCAGAAAATCCGTTTGGTCCTTGACTGAATCTTGTGCGGTTCCGAGCCATATTTTCCCGTCTTTTTCAAGGATGCTGGCATAATGGCCGGTGGCTGTCTTGTCATACAGATGTCCGGCCTCCTGCTCGAAGCATCCGAATTTGATGAGTTTGTTGCACATCACATCCGGGTTGGGGGTGAGGCCGCGCTTCACTTTGTCGATGGTGTATGCCACGACATTGTCCCAGTATTGCCGGTGCAGGTCAATGATATTCAGGTTGAGGCCGTATCTGCGTGCGGTAGCCGTACACAGTTCGATGTCCTCTTCTGCGGTGCAGGTGAGGTCTTCATCACCGTCCATTCCGATTTTGATATAGAAAAGGTCGGGCTTATATCCTTGTTCGCAAAGGAGGTGTACGGCAACCGCGCTGTCGACTCCTCCTGAAATTAATGCAGCTATGTTCATTTTTATGTTTTGGGTCAATGATTATTAGACAGCGGATATTCTTCGGACGCATAGAGCACGGTCGACAGATATCTTTCTCCTGTATCGGGTAAGAGGACTACAATTTGTTTCCCCTCATTCTCGGGTAATTTAGCCAGTTCCAAAGCGGCATAGGCGGCAGCTCCCGATGAGATTCCTACCAGCAGTCCTTCTGTGGAAGACAATTCGCGTCCTGTGCGGATGGCATCATCGTCTTTTACACGGATTATTTTATCTACCAGGTTTCCGTTGTATATCTTGGGGACGAACCCTGCGCCGATACCTTGTATCTTGTGTGCTCCCGGTTGCCCGCCCGAAAGGACAGGGGAGTTGTCCGGTTCCACTGCTACGATTTGTATGTTGGGATTCTGTTTTTTCAATCCTTCCGCCACACCGGTCAATGTACCTCCGGTTCCTACTCCGGCAACAAAGATATCCACTTCCCCATCGGTGTCATCCCATATCTCCCGGGCGGTGGTGCGGACATGAACCGCAGGATTTGCCGGATTGTCGAACTGACCTAAAATGACGGCTCCGGGTGTGGTCTTGCGCAGTTCTTCCGCTTTTTCTATGGCTCCTTTCATTCCTTTGCCACCTTCGGTCAGCACCAATTGTGCACCTGCCGCTTTTAATAAATTCTGGCGTTCCAGACTCATGGTTTCGGGCATGGTGAGTATGGCTTTGTAACCTTTTACTCGGGCAACCCACGCCAATCCCACACCTGTGTTGCCGCTGGTGGGTTCGATGATTACCGAACCGGGTTTCAGGATGCCTTTACTTTCCGCGTCTTCTATCATTGCAAGTGCGACACGGTCTTTTACGCTTCCGCCGGGATTGAAATATTCCAGTTTGGCAATTACTAGTGCTTTCGCACCTTGTTTTTTACTGAGGCGTGACAGTTCCAGGAGGGGAGTGCCTCCAATCAGTTCAGTCAATTGTTTTTTTATTCTTGCCATAATCTTTTGAATTATTAGTGGGTTATCTTTAATAATGCAAAGATAGGGGTTGATGTTCAGACAAACAATACCATATTTATGGTATATTTCTTTTGTGCGGTTTTCTTTTTGTACTACCTTTGTTACATGAAAAACGAATCTAATCAATTATGCGAACACGAAAAACGATGAGGTTTATGGCAGCACTTTGCCTGCTATGTTGCGTGGCTTGTACGCCGCAAAAGGATACTCCTAAAAAACTGAAAGTTCTCTCATGGAATGTGTGGCACGGCGGTCACTCTAAAGCTTATCCGGGAAAAGGATGTGAAGGTACTGTCGGTATTCTCAAGAAGAGCGGGGCGGATGTGGTCTTGATGGTAGAGACATACGGCGCTGCTCCGATGGTGGCTGACTCACTGGGATATCAGTATCATTTAATTTCCAATAATCTATGTATCTACAGTCGTTATCCCATTGTTGAAAAGTATGCCTTCCCCGATAGCATCGGCACTTTTAACTTTGGCGGAGTAAAGATTGATATGGATGGCACTCCGGTGCGCATCTTCGACACTTGGTTGCATTATTTGCCCGATATGCGCTTGGCTCCCACCGACAAGTCGGAAGAAGAAATTCTGGCCTGGGAGACTGCCGGAACGAGGGATGACGAGATAGGGAAGATTCTTTCCGTTCTGAAACCGATGCTGGCGGAGGCCGATAGCATACCTGTCATCATGGGGGGAGACTTCAATGTACATTCGCATTTGGACTGGACAGAAGAGACGCGAAATTTGTATAATCACGGCGGGGCAGTCGTTCGTTGGCCGGTTTCTGTTGCGATGGAGAAAGCCGGCTTTAAGGATAGTTTCCGCGAAATGAATCCTGATGCGGCGGCCAAGTTGGGAGTGACCTGGCTGACTGACGCGGACTCTTTGGAAACGGAATGCCGGGCAGACCGTATCGACTTTATCTATTATCAGGGAAAGACCATACAGGCCACTACTTCAGAGTGTTATGATAACAGTCTGGGAAAGACATTCACTTTTGAGGGAGAGGATTTCTTCTACCCTTCTGACCATGGATTTGTTTTGTCCGAATTTGTTTTGAAATAGATTGTATGATTATTCAATTAAATATATACTGATGAAAAAGACTTTTTTAATTTCCTGCCTGTTGGCTGCTTCTTTTCCTGTGATGGCGGCATACACCGGGCATGTTTATGTAGACAAGAATAAGAACGGTGTGTTTGATAAGGGAGAGAAACCGATGTCCGGCGTCAAGGTATCTGACGGGCTGAATGTGGTGGAAACAGCTGCTGACGGTAGTTTTACGCTTCCCGGTCATGCCAGGGAACGTTTTATTTTTATTACTACTCCTTCTGGTTATAAGACCTATAACCGCCATTATCATAAAATAGAGGATAAGCAGGCTTCTTACGACTTTGGGCTGATGCCTTATGACGGAGGTTTGGGTAAGGATGGTTCCCATAAATATATTCATATTGCCGATACAGAGATTTTCAATACCAAGAATCATGATGAATGGGTAAATAATGTACGTGACTATGCAGCGAATGAGCATGCCGCTTTTATTATTCATACCGGTGATATCTGTTATGAGAAAGGGCTGAAAGAGCATATCAAGCTGATGAATACGGAGAATATGGATTGCCCAGTCTTCTATTGTATCGGAAACCATGACCTTGTCAAAGGTAAATACGGTGAAGAGCTTTTTGAAAATATCTACGGCCCTGTCTATTATTCGTTTGACGCCGGACGCGTGCATTACATTGTCACTCCGATGGCAGGCGGTGACCATGCTCCCGGTTATACCCGTGAGGATGTTTATCTTTGGCTGAAAAACGACCTTGCCCATGTAAAACCCGGGACGCCTATCATGGTGTTTAACCATGACTTGCTGACTTATGATGACACTTTTGTTTTTAAAGGAGACAACGGAGGCAGCATTAACCTGAACGAGCATAACCTGAAAGCGTGGGTATATGGCCATTGGCACATTAATTATATAAAGAAGCAAGGAGATGTGTATAGTGTGTCTACCGCTACATTGGATAAGGGCGGGATTGACCATTCTACCAGTGCTTTCCGTGTAATGCACGTGGATAAGAACGGTGATTTCACTTCCGAACTCCGTTATTCTTATTTGGATAAGAATATCTGCATCGCTTCTCCTGCAGGTACTGCCTCTGCCAATCGTGTTCCTGTCACGGTAAATGTTTATTCGTCTGTAACTCCGGTGAAAGAGGTGGTTTATAGTTGTCTGCAAGACGGAAAAGCCATACTCAAAAACAAGAAACTCGCTCCGGCTACCGACTGGACCTGGAAGGGGGATATGCCTCTGTCTGCCAAGTATCAAGATAAGGAACTGACCCTGCAGGTGACGGCTCGTTTTAATAATGGTGAAACCGCTTATGCCGAAAGCACCTTTACTGTCCAACCGGAACAGGTAAAAGTGTCATTGGGTGCCGACTGGAATAACTTGTTGGGAACTTCTGCCCATGTCGCTCCGGTTTGCCCGCCTTTGGAAGCCCCTCTGCAATTAGCCTGGACGAAGAACGTAGGAGCCAATATTTATATGACTTCTCCTTTGGTGCACAATGGCAAGGTATATATTGCTTCTGTTGACGAAAATCTGAAAGGCGAAGGTCATGTTTATGCCTTGGCCGGAGAAGACGGAGAAATACTGTGGAGTTATCCGGTCCGTAATTCCATAAAGAACACGATTGCAATAGACAAAGGTGTGGTTTTCGCTCAAGATGCACAAGGTTGGCTTTATGCCATCGATGCGGAAACGGGAAAACTCTGTTGGGAGAAACAACTTCCTGTCAACGGTTTGCCTGCATTGATTGACGGATTGGTGGCCAATGACGGTATCGTGTATGCCGGAGCCGGAAAAGGACTCGGTGCGTATGAAGCCCGTACCGGCAAACAGCTCTGGAAGAATGAAGATTGGGGACAGGGTGAAGGAACTACTACCACACTGACACAAGGCAACGGACTTTTAATCGGTTCCGTACAGTGGCGGGCACTTTATGGAAATGATGCCAAAACTGGAAAGAAATTGTGGGAAGCCAGTGATAACGGCTTGCGTAATCGCGGCTCATCGGTTGCCATGCATGGTTCGTTGTTGTATCTTATCTCCAACCAATCTTTCTTTATTCTCGAAGCAACTACCGGAAAGGTGATTGTCCGCAAACCTTTGCCTTATAATGTAGATGTGACTTCCACTCCGTTGCTTACCGACAAAGAGATTATTTTCGGTTCAGCAGAAAAGGGACTGATTGCGCTGGACAATGAAACGCTGGAAGAAAAATGGGTTTGTCCGGTAGGAGCAGGACTGGTCTATACCTGTCCTTATACCCGCAAGGGGGCGGCAACAATTGAAACCAGTCCGGTGCTGGCAGGAAATACCGTTTATGTGACCGCTTCGGACGGAGTGGTGTATGGCATCAATAAAAGTGATGGAAAGATTATTTGGAAATATGCTACCGGAGCACCTGTTTTCAGCTCTGTCGCTGTTTCTGGTAACGTATTGATTGCGGCGGATTTTGGAGGAAATGTCTATACATTCTGTGCCCGATAATCTTTCTTGCCGATTAGCTTATTCAGAAGCCTTTATATTATTGTTTTCTTTGTAAATGGCTTATATACAATGAATTATGGGCATATGGTGATACTGATTTCACCATACGCCCTCTTTATTGTCAATCTTGTTAAATAAGCATAAACTCTGTAGCTTGAATACCTTTGCAACCAATCATTCTCTTATCTTTGTAAAATAATAAATGAAAAGGCCGTGAGGCCCGCTTAATAATTTCAAATGACATTTAAAGAACTAGATCTTATAGAGCCGATATTGAAGGCTTTGGAACAAACCGGCTATACAACGCCGACCCCCATTCAGGAACAAGCAATTCCGGTATTATTAAAAGGTAAAGATTTGCTGGGATGTGCGCAGACAGGAACAGGAAAAACGGCAGCTTTTGCCATCCCCATTATTCAGGGACTTTATCAATCAGATAGTAAGAAAGGTATCAAGGCTTTGATACTCACCCCCACACGCGAACTGGCCATTCAGATAGGCGAGAGCTTTGATGCTTATGCCCGATATACACGTGTAAAGCATACGGTTATTTTTGGAGGGGTTCCTCCGAAACCGCAGATAGATGCATTGAAAAGGGGGGTGCAGGTATTGATTGCTACTCCGGGACGTTTGCTTGACTTGCAGGCGCAAGGATATATTTCCTTGAAAGGGCTTGATTATTTTGTGCTTGATGAGGCAGACCGTATGTTGGATATGGGCTTTATACATGATATAAAGCGCGTATTGAAACTGATTCCTGCCAAGCGGCAGACACTTTTCTTCTCTGCTACTATGCCGCCTGAGATAGAAAAATTGGCTAACTCCATTCTTACCTCTCCCGAAAAGGTGGAAGTGACTCCGGCTTCATCTACAGTGGATACCATCCAGCAAAGCGTTTACTTCGTAGAGAAAAACGAAAAAAAGGATTTGTTGCTCTATCTGCTGAAAGATAAGACGATAGAGTCGGTATTGATTTTTACCCGCACTAAATATGGGGCGGACAAGTTGGCAAAGATACTGAATAAGAACAGTGTGGTGGCAGAAGCTATTCATGGAAACAAATCGCAGAATGCACGCCAGCGGGCATTGAATAATTTTAAGGACCGGTCAACCCGTGTACTGATTGCAACGGATATTGCTGCCAGAGGTATCGACGTAAACCTGCTTTCCCATGTAATCAACTATGAATTGCCCAATATATCGGAAACGTATGTACACCGCATTGGCAGAACCGGACGTGCCGGACACGATGGGGTGGCAATTTCTTTTTGTGAATCGGAAGAATTGCCTTATCTGAAAGATATACAGAAGTTAATCGGATTGGAAATACCTGTGGTGAAAGAGCATCCTTTTATGACTACGGCCGGTGTGCAGCTTCAAAAAGAGAAGACTGAAGAGATAAAGGAGAAGGCAAAGGCAAATAAAGTATATCGTGGAAGCAAGAGTAATGGTGACTATTGGCGCAGAAAGAAACAGGCGCAGAATAAGAAGTCGGCGGCTGTTGCGGTGAAACAGTAATATTTGATTGTGCTTATATACTAAAAAAGGGATGTATCAAAACATCCCTTTTTTAGTGCTTGGCAGCTATGTGTTTAGAACATGGCTACCGGACGTGTATTGTAAGTACTTCCCTTACTGTTTGCCATTAATATTCCACTGAAGAAGTTCAAATACCAGGCCTTGTTTTTATTGCCTTCCGAAGAAGTCCAATAACTCTGCTGGTCGAAGTCCTTGAAACATTCCTGCTTGGCATTGCATATCACACCGGCATGTTGTAACTCCCACAGCAGTGCCAGTTCGCCCACTGCCGGCAGATACCATTCGCCTGCGCCTTTTCCGGGTTTGCTGTATTGGTAGCAATAAGTTCCTGCCGGATAAGTAGAGGTGCTCTTGTTGATATAAGATGTATTTGTTGCTCCATTAAAGTCGCTCAGGATACCCTCCGACGGCCAGGCGGTAATCAGTCCTGTTTCTGTATCGATGGTCGTTCCTTTAATTTGTTCTTCGGCATTGTCAGAGAAATACGAATCTGCGGTGCCATTGAAATAAGGCAGGCAGCCGGTTTGCTGTGTACCATTGATAATGGTGTCGTTCTTCAATTCTTCGATATCCTCCGATTTGCTTGCCCATCTCACTCTGGTTTGTGCATTGGTCAGTGCCACGATACGTCCGTAGGGAGATGCGGTGAGTGTCTTGTCTATATTGCCGTTCTTGTCGTTTAGTGCATAAACAATACCGATACATGTTTTTTCTTCGTTCACTTCTGTAGAATAAGTACCGTCACTATAGTAGTAGTCACCTACTTTGGCAGGGGCTACCGGAGTGCAAGTAAGGGCGGTGGCTGTGTAATACTTTCCTTTTTCCAATGTGATGCTTTCTGCAGTTGAGGCTTCATAGATGTTGCCTGCATTGGTGACCAGGGTAAAATGTAGCTGTGCCGCCTCCGAAGGGAAGAAGGAAATATAAGCGCTGCCCGGCAGTCCGGCGTCATTCTTTATGGTAAAGCTTCCTTCTGTGGTGCTGCTGAATTCTCCATCTTTCAACTTTAAGGTTGCATTGGAATAAAGTTTGCCTGCAGTGGCTGTCACGGTGATGCGTGAAATGTCGTTCAACGGTGTGCTTCCGTCCGTGGTGAACTCAAATTTTCCGATAGTCATCAGGCTTTTCATTTCACAACTGCCTGAGCCGGATTGTGCAGTCATGGTCACCTTGCACAAAGCCCATGAATAATCATAATCTGCCACGCCTGCCAATGTTCCGTCCTGACCGGCAAGACTTAGTTTCTGCGTCAGTGTATCACTGCTGTTTGCTGTAATGGCATCAGCCGGATAAAATACTGCAATTTCTTTATCGTTTTTCACTTTATTCGAGATGTCGCCGGTAAATAAGTCGGTAGAAGTGGGCGACAGGGTGAAGATACTCTTCTTTACTCCTGTCAGGCTGGAGTGCATGGCTGCCAGTTGGGTACCTTCATTCCAATTGCCTTGCAGCATACCCGGAGTTGCAGCGTCGTTGCGTACTTCCAGCGAGGCTGTTAGGGAGAAAGGAACGGTAGATGTCGTATTCGACTTGTCGTTATCATCATCATCGCTGCATCCGAACATGCACAATGTAATGCCTAAAAGGAGAAATGTTTTTGCCTTTTTCATCATAGTTTTGCTTTTGCAAGTTTTTTATTTCAATCGGCAAAGGTAAATGTAATTTGTAGTCTTTTCAAATCTATTCAATGAAAGAAAGGCTTTTTTCGACGAATTAAGAGTTTTTGGTGATGAAAGACTCTACAATTTCGTTGAAAAGGGCTTCTGTCTTATTCTGGATTTTCAATTATCTTCTTACATTTACCGATTGCAGACTGAATTTTTATGGCGTTTACTTTTTCTCGCCGAAATCGGCTTGCTGTTGCTCCACTTCCTTCAGTTTCCGTTTGTTTTGTTCTCTTACTGCTTTTTCCTTTTCCAGCTCCTCTTTAGATTTGGCCGTGATTGGAAAGTACTGTGAATCAAATTCCATTGGGATAAGTGCTGCCTCTTCCTTTGAATAAATCAAAGGATATGCTGCAGGTTTGCTTTCCAGTTCCAATTCTGCAGCAACCGGCATTTGCGAACCTTCGAACAATACGCTGGCTGTTATCTTTATCTTGCCGGGTTTCAGAGTGGATTGTACCAATACCGGCGCTGTTCCCCATTTTACAGGAGCCGGATTAGCCAACACGTTTGCACCGCCGAGGATGCGCCCTTCACCTTCGATGTGGAACTTCACATAGTAATTGTTCAGGCGTTTGATGTTGCCGTTTTTATCGGCAATGGCGGCTACCACCGTTACGAAGTCCGAACCGTCGGCTTTCAGTTCCGTGTTTTCATTATCTGCCCAAAGAAGTAATTGGGAAGGGCGGCGTGCCGGACGTACTTTGTGAGTGGCTACCACTTTTCCGTCCATCAGTCCTTCTGCCAGTAGAAAGACTTCCTTCTGCTTTCCTTCTTTCATAGACATGTTTTTGTCTATCATAAAGTCGTATACATCCTTAAATGTGATGATTGGCGATGGCATTCCTTCGCGGGCTGCCGGTTTAGTATACGTCAGGGTCTTTCCTCCTTTATTATAAGTGAGGCGCACTTCGTCACAGTTGGAATATACGGTCACGTCTTTAGGAGAGAACGGTGTCATTTCGTGGGCGATATATACCATGGGGCCGGTTTCGAACAGGCGTTCTTGCTTTTCGGGCGAACGTTGCGCTTGGAACATATAATAAGAATACTTGGGCTGGCGGAACACGTCCATCAATCCGCCGTAGAAGGGGTCGGGGTGATAGCCGCGCTGGTGGTCGAATGAATGCCACAGGCAGCCTCCCACGTGCTGTCGGGGGGTACGATAAAGTACGTCATAGCAAGTATATGGATAGCTAGGTGCTGCATAATGCCAGGCTTGGATAAGCATGGCCTGTTCTCCCCAGTTGCGGGCCACCCGGCTGGGAGAGTTATGAGAGTTCCAGTCGTCTACGTTATCTCCCCATTCACGGGTGAAGTAAGTGATTTTGGGGTCGAGCTTCTTTATAGCCCAGTCTTTGTCCGCATTGGCCGGATGGGTGAAAAGGACGGGATAGACTTCATGACCGCGCGCCTCGCTGTCGCAACCGGAGTAACAATAAGGATAAGGATATTCTTGTGCCACTAAGTCGAGTGTGTTTTTTGCAAAATCAGTCGGATACCAGGTTTCGTTCAGGATAGGTTCCCACAGCCATACGCAAGGATGATTACGGTCGCGACGGACCAGATTGCGGATGTCACTGTAAACGCGCTGGGCAAACTCGGGAGCGTCATTCCAGAATTGCCAGCCTGGGGTATTGACAATAACGAACAGGCCCAGTTCATCACAGGCATCCATAAAGGCAGGGTCTTGAGGACAATGAGCGTTACGGATGATTTTCAGACCGGCGTCGCGCAACTTTTTTGCATCACGCCAGTGAATACTGTTGGCTACTGCATTGCCTACCACAGCAAAATCCTGATGTCGGTTGGCGCCAATCAAAGGACGCTCGTAGGGTTTTCCGTTCAGCCAGAAACCGTCTTTGCCCTTGAATTCAATGCTACGGATACCGATTCGGCGGCGATAGCCGTCTACCGTGTTTCCTTCATTGTCGCGGATACGGACTATTAAATTATATAAGGTAGGGGTTTCGGGGCTCCAAAGCATCGGCTGCTTAACGATGATTTTATCTTTAGAGGTAATGGCTTTGCCGGGACGAACCTGCACTTTATCGTTTAAGAAAGCGACTTGCCGTCCGTCCGGCTGTTGCAGTTCATATTCCACTACGCCCGTAAAGGTCTTTTTGCCTTCATTGCGCACATGGGTTTTCAGTAGAACTTCCGCCGAGTTGTCGGACACTTTGTCGTAGGCAACGAAAAGTCCGCCTCCAGCCGTTTCGTTCTCAAAGTTGGGGTCGGTGATGAAGACGGAGTTATGGGCAATCAGCCAGCAGTCGCGATAAATGCCTCCGAAGTAAGTATAATCCAGCACATCCTGTGCTTTGCCGGGAGGATAACTGGGGTCATCGCTATTGTCGGTCCATACGGCTATGATGTTATCAGTTTCCCACTTCAGTGCATTCGTGATATCAACCACGACAGGCAGGTATCCTCCAAAGTGTTCGGCCAACAGTTTGCCGTTGACAAACACTTTGCTTTTTCCCATAATGGCTTCAAAATGGAGGAAAAGTTTTTTGCCTTTTAAAGCATCGGCAGGGGTGAAATGTTTGCGGTACCACGCTTCCCCTTGATAGTTGATGCAACCGCTGGCTTCGGTCGGCAGATATTCGATGCCGTTGGGAAGAGAGACCACCTCCCACTTCCGGTCATCGAAGTGGATAGCTTCGGCTCCCGGTGCCGCACCTTTGTGCAGTCGCCATGCGGGGTTCATGGAGAAGACATCGCGGCCGGAATTTGCCAGCCGATAGAAACCGGCAGTAGAGAATTCCGGTTGATGGGCCGCCTGCACTTTGCACAAAGGAAAGAGCAATAAGGCGATAAGATAAAGTAGAATACGTTGCTTCATAATAATAAATAGGGATTTATTTCCCAAAGATACAATATACTATGAGTCTATTCTAATCATGGCCGGTAATTTTATTATTTTTTCTTCGTTTAGCCGAAGCATTGGATTAATCCGAAAATCTTGTGGGTGATAAGCGTGAACTAGAGTTGCCCCATTTTAGTGCAAGAGAGGGAAAAGAGAAGCAATATTGCTTCTCTTTCTCTTAGTTGCGGAGGCCTGACTCGAACAGACGACCTTTGGGTTATGAGCCCAACGAGCTACCAACTGCTCCACTCCGCGATGTTGTGTTTTTGATTACGGATGCAAAGGTACGGCTTTTTTCTTTAACTCCAAATGTTTCTTGAATATTTTTTTGAATTAAAATAGGTAAACGATGTAAGTGGTTGATAATGAGTGTATGTTGTGAATGTTAATTAACATATACATGAATATTATACTTTAATTGTTTGTATGGTCCAAAGAAATGATGTAAATTTGCTCACATATATAAATAATGTGCAACTGAATCTATATGGCAGTATCAAAGACAAGAGCTAAATTGGTAGACGTTGCCCGTCAGCTTTTTGCTAAGAAGGGTGTAGATGACACTACGATGAACGATATAGCGGTGGCTTCCAAAAAAGGAAGACGCACCCTTTATACGTACTTCAAGAGCAAGGAGGATATCTACATGGCGGTGGTGGAATCTGAATTGGAAATGCTTTCGGACGCAATGGAACAAGTCGCAAAGAAAGATATCACACCGGACGAAAAGATTTTAAAATTGATAGAGACGCATTTGGATTCTATTAAAATGGTCGTGTATAGAAACGGAACATTGCGTGCCGGTTTCTTCCGTAATATATGGCGTGTGGAAGCTGTGCGTAAAAACTTTGATGCAAAAGAAATCAAACTTTTCAAGCAAGTATTGGCAGATGGGAAAGACAAGGGACTTTTTGATATCGATAATGTAGACATCATAGCTGATATTGTGCATTATTGTATTAAGGGAATCGAAGTGCCGTATATCCGTGGACAGATAGCTGAAGAGCTGGATGATGAGACCGGTTGGGCGTATGTGGCGAAAATCGTATTCGGCGCTTTGGGACGTAAAAATATTGAAAAAGAATAATTTAATTAATAACGTAAAATAGAAAACAAAATGGGATTATTAACTGGAAAAACTGCGATTGTAACAGGTGCTGCTCGTGGTATTGGTAAAGCAATTGCGTTGAAGTTTGCTTCTGAAGGAGCAAATATTGCATTCACAGACTTGGTTATCGACGAAAATGGTCAGAATACTGAAAAAGAAATTGCTGCTTTGGGTGTGAAGGTAAAAGGGTATGCTTCTAACGCTGCAAACTTTGAAGATACAGAGAAAGTAGTTAACCAAATCAAGGAAGACTTCGGTTCTATTGATATTCTGGTCAACAATGCCGGTATCACGAAAGACGGCTTGATGATGCGTATGAGCGAAGCACAATGGGATGCAGTAATTGCGGTCAATCTGAAATCTGCTTTTAACTTTATTCATGCTTGTACTCCTATCATGATGCGTCAGAAGAGTGGAAGCATTATCAATATGGCATCAGTGGTAGGTGTTCACGGAAATGCGGGTCAGTGTAACTACTCAGCTTCCAAAGCCGGTATGATTGGTTTGGCTAAGTCTATTGCTCAGGAACTGGGCTCTCGCGGTATCCGTGCCAATGCTATTGCTCCGGGCTTTATCATCACTGATATGACTGCCAAACTGAGTGACGAGGTAAAGGCTGAATGGGCTAAGAAGATTCCTTTGCGTCGTGGCGGTACGCCTGAAGATGTGGCTGACGTAGCTACGTTCCTTGCTTCTGATATGTCATCTTATGTATCCGGACAGGTGATTCAGGTTGATGGTGGTATGAATATGTAATCTTTGCATGACAGTCGTTTACGAAGATAATCATATAATCGTAGTCAGCAAGACTTCTTCTGAGATTGTTCAGGGTGACAAGACCGGCGATACTCCTTTGTCGGAAACGGTAAAGGCGTATCTGAAAGAGAAATATGCCAAGCCGGGAAATGTCTTTATAGGCGTTACTCATCGTTTGGATCGTCCCGTCAGCGGTTTGGTGGTTTTTGCCAAAACCAGTAAAGCGTTGGCACGGCTGAACGAAATGTTTCGTGATGGAGATGTGAAGAAAACCTATTGGGCGATAGTGAAAGAGTGTCCGAAGGAAACGGAAGGCGAATTGGTTCATTATCTGGTCCGCAATGAGAAACAGAATAAGTCCTATGCATACGATAAAGAAGTAAAGAACTCGAAGAAAGCGATACTTCATTATAAGCTTATCGGCCATTCACAGAACTATTATCTGTTGGAGGTGGATTTAAAGACAGGACGCCATCACCAGATACGTTGCCAGTTGGCAAAAATGGGGTGCCCCATTAAAGGTGATTTGAAATATGGCGCTCAGCGCTCCAACCCGGACGGTAGTATTTGTCTTCATGCACGGACGATAAAGTTCATTCATCCGGTTTCGAAAGAACCGATTGAACTGACGGCACCGGTGCCCGAAGGCAATTTGTGGAACGGTTTTGATATGGATTAAGAAACAGCAAAAAGGGAGTGCTTCACAGCATTCCCTTTTTTCATTTTAGGCATCTTTCATTTACTTCAACACTTCTCCGCTTTCGCTGAAAAGTACAGTGCTCTCAGTACCCTCTTTGTCGGTTAAAACAACCTTATAGGTCTTTGTACCATCTTCTTTTGCTTCAACAGAAGCTTCTTTGATAGTTGAGTCTGCATAGTTTTTGGTAATGGCATCTTGGACGGCTGTCGGAAGGTCTTTTACTTCGATAGGAGTGAAGTCATTCACTGCTGCAACGGTTTCGATGCTTGCCGGTGTCATGTTATAGGCAAATACGCTTGTTCCAATTCCCATTACTAATGCTACTGCTACAAATAATTTTTTCATAATTGTAAGTTTTTACAGGTTAATGATTTATCTCGTTTGTTCTCTCTGATATTTAAAGAACAATTGGCGTGCCAAACTATAATGTGATTTGTAATCCGTTGATTTATAAGGATTAATGTTTTTGCCGTGATGTGGGGAAATGTGGAAAGACGGGGAATGTGTGGAAAGAAGTGAGGAATTATTCCCCACTTCTTTTTATTGGATATTGTAGAGTTTCAGTTTATTGTACAGTGTCTTTCGGTCAATGCCTAATAAGAGGGCTGCTTTACTCTTGTTGTTTCCGGTTTGCTGAAGGGCTTCCAGAATGCGTTTTTTTTCAGTTGCTTCGTCGTGCAGGCTGAAGCTTGTACTTGTCGGAGAAACGTTGGGCGACTCGACCAATTCATTCCCCAGCTCTGTTAGGGTAATATAGTTGCCTTGTGCGAGCAGCGTGGCACGTCTCACGATATTCTTCAGTTGTCGAAGGTTGCCGGGCCACGAATAGGTTTGCAGTGCATTGCTGGCTGCTGCGTCAAAGCCTATCAGATGCCGGTCGAGTTCATGGTTGGCCTGATCCAGGAAGAAGTTGGCAAAGAGCAAGATATCTTCCTGTCGTTCTTTCAGGGACGGCATGCGCAAGGTAAACTCATTGATTCGATGGAAAAGGTCTTCGCGGAAGTTTCCTTTTTCAATGGCTTGCAGGAGATTCTCATTCGTAGCACTGATAAGCCGGACATTTACTTCTATCTCTTTATTGGAGCCCACGGGACGGATACGTCGTTCCTGCAGGGCACGCAGAAGCTGGATTTGTACTTCGTAGCTCAAATTTCCTATTTCATCAAGAAAGAGTGTACCGCCATTAGCTTCAACGAAGGCGCCGGTCTTGTCGTGGAGTGCTCCGGTAAAGGAACCCTTCACATGACCGAAGAATTCGGAGGCTGCAAGTTCTTTGGGGATAGAGCCGCAGTCTATTGCAATAAATGGTTTGTCGGCACGTTTACTCAATTGATGGATGCGGTGGGCGACATACTCTTTACCGGTTCCGCTGGCCCCATTGATGAGGACAGACATGGGGGTAGGGGCAACTAAGCCTACATAATTGTATAGTTGGCGTGCTGCTTCACTTTCACCCTCCAGAAAGTTGGATGATGGAGCGACCGATACCGATGGGGCAGGATGGGAAGGCGTCGCAACGGTGTTTTTGCTTTGCAGCGCCTCATTTATTTTTTTTAACAGTACATCCGGTTGTACCGGTTTTGAAATATAGTCGTTGGCACCGTTTTTCATGGCTTGTACAGCACTTTGGATATCTGCATAGCCGGTCATGATGATAAGGGGAATCCGGTGCCCATGCTCTTTCATCCATGCAAGTAAGGAAATACCGTCCTGATCCGGCAAACGGAGGTCCGAAAGCACAAGGTCATAAGGTTGGGCGTCCAGTTGTTTTCGGGCACGTGCGCTACTGCCGGCAGTGTCTACCAGAAACCCTTTCTTTCCTAGCCATGTTTTTAGCATGGTGGCAAAAGTTAAATCGTCTTCTACTATTAGAATAGAGTGTGGCATTTTCATGTTTTTAGTTATACAAAAATATACCTTTTTTACTATGCTTCGAAATGCCGGAAGATTTTCTAATACCTTTTAACTTATAAAGGTTTAAATCTGTTCTTCGGCTTGGCGGATTATTTCGTCTATTTCATCAAGGATGAATAGGGCTTTCTCGCGTATTTCGGAGGTCATTACAGTGGTTCCCCGCCTTTGTTCCAGCCAGGTGAGGGGGGCAATGGAAGTGTTGGCTCCCAGCATGGTAAATAAAGGTAAAAGCTTGTGTGCCATCGCGGTAATTCCTTCTATCTCCTCTTTTTCGAGGGCGGCAGCCATGCAGCTTCGGTTCTTTTTGGTTTCAGACACGAAGGTGCGGATAATCTCTTTCGCTGCGGCGGGGTCATCTTCCGAGAACGCGGTAAGGGCTGAGAAGTCCAACGATGCCGGGACGGTGTGAGGGCTGTCATTCGTCTGTGGTTGCAATCCTTCGTTGCCGGTCTCTTCCAGGTCCGTCAAATCCTGTCGGATGGCTTGCGAAAGGGCCTCGAAAATTTCGTGTGTGTTAAAGGGCTTGTGCAGGCATCCGGCAAAGCCCTTCGAACGGAAATATTCGGCATCCATATCACTGCGTGCGGTAATGGCAATAACGGGAATGTTTTTTGCCCGGTCAGCCGGAAGTGCACGGATGGCATCCAGCAGGTCGAAGCCGTTCATGGCAGGCATTTGTATGTCGGTCAGAAGGGCGTCGAATTTGTTTTCTTCCAATTGCCGGAAAAGCTCTTCGGGTTGTTCGCAACAGGTGATATGGATGGTGGGACGTTTAAGCATGGCAGCAGTCAATTGCAGTTGGATGCGGTCATCATCAATAAGGATAAAGTTCTTTATCCCTTCCTCCCTGTTATTCTTTTTGTCGGCATTGGGGGCTTGGGGCAGAGGGAGGTAGACATGGAATGTGCTGCCTTTTCCCGCTTCGCTTTCTATCCTGATGTCTCCTTCGAGTAGCAACACAAGTTTTCTCGTAATGGCCAGTCCCAGGCCGAAACCTTCTTGTCCTTGTGCGTTACGCAGGCGGGTAAACTCTTGGAAGATTCGTTTTTGTTCTTCTTCGCTGATTCCGCAACCGGTATCACTGATGCTGAAGTGCAGTTGTCCGTTTTCCAGTGCCGCACGGAGCGTGATGCTTCCCTTTTGTGTAAATTTCAATGCATTGGAGAGCAGGTTCTCCACTATCTGCCTGGTGCGGAACGGGTCACCTATATATAAACGGTTCAGGGGTTCTCCACAGTCGTACTCCAATAACAGATGTTTGGCATTTGCCATCGGTTTGAAGCTTACATAAATGGTATCAAATAATTGATGAGGGTTGAATGTTACCCTGTTCACATCCATTTTGTGGGCATCCAGACGGTGAAAGTCCAATAAAGAGTTCACCAGACTCAGCAAATGTTTGGCGGAGCTTTGCATATTGTTGAGGTAAAAACGCTGCCGTTCTTCTGTCGTGATTCGCTCCAACAGGTCGGTATAGCCTATAATGGAGCCCACCGGCGCTTTGATGTCGTGTGTAATGGTCAGCATTAACTTTTCGCGTGCCACCAGCAAGTCTTCGGCACGGCGTTTGGCCTTCTCCAACTCCCGGCGGTAATGATTGCTGCGTGTAATGTCTCGCCAGATAAAAATCAGGAATATGCTTGCCAGCAGCACGGCTACGATGGCTATGGCCTCTACGGTGCGTGCCGAACTTCTCCGGATTTCTTCCTCCTGCATCTGTTTGTGTCGGGCCATCTCCAGCCCTTCATTCTCGATGGTGCTTAACAGCTGGTTCACTTTCTGGCTCAGTTTTAAACCGCTGAGGCGCAGGGACTGTGTTCGTTGGTTGAGCCTCTTCAATTGCTGTTGTTGGGTGTCGGTCACACGGCTCTGCACGTCTTTCAGCAGTGTGACGACGGTATCGGCCGGACTGTATGATTCGGTCAGTGTGTCTGTAAATTCTTCTTGAATCACATTGTTGACTTGGGTGGAGTCCCCTTTTCCGGGCGAGAACACTTCTCCCAGTCTTTTGAAAAATCCTTTCGGCTTCTTATGGATGGTGTAGGAATTGGTATGTGTCACGACTTTCCGCCTTACATGGGGCAGGCTGAGTAACGAATCCTGCTCGGCTATCAGCTCTTCGATGTGCTGTCGGTAAATCTTGTCGGTGCCTCCTTCCTGAATGGCGCGGAGAAGATTACGCATATTGCGTTCCTTCTCCATCAGAAACATCTCGACCGTATCCAGTCGGAGGGTCTGTATGCTGTCTGTCAGTAAGCTGCGCAATGAATCGACTGCGGCATTCGCCTTTTGCATGGATGTTTTATAGCGGGAGTATTGTCCCAGTTGGCCGGCGCTCAGGGATTGTCCGATAATCTCGGCTTGATAGAGCTGGCCGACAATCTCGTTGGTTACCCTCCGGCGTAAGTTCAATATGGTCTCGTTGTCGTCCGTTTCGGTCAATGCTTTCATTTCATGGTTGATGTACTGAATGGAAGCAAATAACAGAAACGTGAGCAGGATGTAGCCTGAAGCTACTTTCAGTTGTGTCGAGAGGCGTGGCATAGGCAAAAACTACGGAAACGTAAATAATACATGACGCCGGCGGTGGTGAGGCCAAACGGAAAAGCCATCCAGATGCCTATGATTCCCCAGTCCATTACGAAGCCGAAGAAATATCCGGCCGGCAGGGAGATAAGGAAATAGGCGATGAAGGCGATATACATCATAGGCTTTACATCTGCAATGCCTCGCAGTGCATTGGCAAAGTTGATTTGGAGTCCGTCACCGAATTGGTAGACAATGAACGGTATGATTAATTGTGCCACCATCACGCTTACCGCCTGGCTGTCGCTGAACCAGCCTCCCAGTTGATGCCGTAGCAGGAAAATGGGAAGCGCACCTATCAGGGCAATGCCCAGCATGATGTGGAAGCCCGAGTATGCGGTGCGGCGTACATTCACCCAGTCATTTTGTCCGTTGAAATTGCTGACACGCACAGCCACAGCCGCCCCCATTCCATAATACATCATAAAGCATACTTGCGAAATGGCAAGCATAATCTGATGTGCGGCAAGTGCTGTCGTTCCTATCCAGCCCACCATGATGGCGCTCAGGCTGAAGGATGCGGTCTCCATACCCATCTGCAGGGCGATAGGCCAGCCTAGCTTGTTCAGATAAACAAAATCGGCGCGGTTCACTTTGCTGTGCACAAATCCTTCTTTATATATATGATATCGTTTTGTACAGAAAAAGATGAAGGCAAACGCCACCACCATCATGATTCGGGAGGCGAGGGTAGAGATACCGGCACCGAGCAGTCCCAATTCAGGCATGCCTAACTTTCCGTAGATAAGGATGTAATTGCCTATGATATTCATGACATTACCGCCCAGCAACAGCCACATCGATACGCGGGTATCGGTGATGCCGTCGGCAAATTGCTTGAATGCATTAAACAGAAGGACAAACAGTAATGATATGAGCAGCACGATAAAGTAAGGTTTCATCAGCGGAAGCAACTCTTCGGGTTGTCCCAACTGATGGATATTCAGATAGAGCACCCACATGATAAAGGTGAGCAGTACTGCCAGCAAGACGTTGGCAAAGATACTGTTCTTGAGCATTCGTCCCACTACCGGTGTCTCACCGCGTCCGAACAGACTGCCGACAATGGGAGTCAGGCCATACGAAAAGCCGGTAGCAAAGATGATGGCCAGTGTGAACATATTGTTGACGAAACTGGCGGCAGCCAATTCGTTGGTGCTGTGATGTCCTATCATGAGCGTATCGGCAAAACCAAGGATAATGACACCCACTTGTCCGATGACAATGGGAATTCCGAGTGTAAATAGAGATTTGTAATGTTGAATGTATGTATGGTTCATAGGTTATATATTTTTTCCGTTCTCTTACGGCGTGCGGCTTGCATCTTTGGCGGCAGCTTTATAATACAATACGGAACAATTCCCCGGCAAAAATGTTCGTTTCGCCGCTTCCTTAATCTGTTCTCTCGTGACAGAACGATATTTCTCCACTTCCGTATTTATATCTTCAGCTTTTCCGATTAACTCGAAATAAGCCAGATTGGTGGCCACATTCAGGTAATTGAGATTGTTGAATATCTGTTCGCTTTCGTAGCGGTTCTTTACTTTTTCCAATTCGTTCTCGTCTATACAGCCTTCGGTCAGTAAGGCAAGTTCTTCCCACACAGCTCTTTCCGCTTCTTCCAGAGTCACTTCCGGTACAGGTTTTCCCACGATATGGAACAGGCCCTCATCGATGCTTCCGGATATATACGCGTCAATGGAGTTGAACACTTGCTTTTCCTGTACCAAATGTTGTACGAAACGTGAGGAGCGTCCGCTGCTCAGCAAGTCGCTCAGCATATCAAATGCATAATAGTCGGGATGGTTGCGCGCACACATGTGGAAAGCCATATACAGGGCATCAACCGGCACATTCCGTTCCACACTCAGGCGGCGTTCCTCTGTCTGCACCGGTTCCATGGGGAGCGAACGGCGGGCGACGTGGCGGCAGGGAATCGGACTGAACCACTTCTCGGCCAGTGCCACTGTTTCTTCAAAAGTGATATGTCCCGCCACCGCCAGAATAGCATTGTCGGGAGCGTAATAGCGGAAAAAGAAAGCCTGCACCTCTTCAGGAGTAGCATTGGCGATGTGGCTGATTTCTTTTCCGATGGTAGGCCACCGGTAAGGGTGCACTTTGTAGGCTAATGCACGCAACAAATGAGAAGCATCACCGTAGGGCTGGTTCAGATTCCGTTGCTTGAACTCCTCTATCACCACTTGACGCTGCACCTCCAGACTGCGTGGGTTGAAATCCAGCGATAACATACGGTCACTTTCGAGCCAGAAACCTGTTTCCACATTTTGGCGCGGAAGAGTGATGTAGTAATTGGTGATATCGTTGTTGGTCCATGCATTATTCTCTCCGCCGGCGTTCTGCACCGGAGTGTCATAATCGGGCACATTGATGGAACCGCCGAACATCAGATGCTCAAACAAGTGAGCAAAGCCCGTATGTTCGGGGTCTTCATCGCGTGCACCCACATCATAGAGGATATTCAGTGCCACCATTTGGGTGGTGTTATCCTCCGAATGGACAATGCGCAGTCCGTTTGACAGGGTATGTCTGTTGATTTCTATCATTTTTTTTGCGGGTGACTTCGGTTTATTCTACAACAGTCGCTTTCAGGATGCGTATATTATCCAACGGACGATCGGCACGGTTGGTCTTGGCAATCTCTATCTTCTCTACCGTTTCCATACCTTCCACCACTTCACCGAATACGGTGTACGAACCGTCCAGATGAGGTGCGCCTCCCACAGTGGTATAAGCCTGAATCTGCCGGGGAGTGAAATGGAACTTTTCTTCTTTATCCGCCATTGCCTGTGCTTGGGCTTCGAGTGTATCTTGCAAGGCATACAGTCCTTCCGTGTCACCGGCTTTACGCATTTTATAAATTTCTTTCATGTGCTTCTGTGCCAGACTGTCGAAAATCGCTTCCTCGCGTTGTTCATTAATCTTGTTCTCCATGCCGAGCAGTTGGGGCTCTGTAAATTTGCGTCCTGTCACGATATAGAACTGGCAGCCGGAAGAAGCCTTTTGCGGATTCACGTTGTCTCCCTCGCGGGCTGCTGCCAGTGCACCTTTGTGATGGAAGAATTTGGGAACGAATTCGGCCGGAACCGTATAGCCGACATCTCCGTTGCCCAACATGGCAGTATCAGATGCCGTTTTGCTGGTCGGGTCACCGGCTTGCACCATGAATTGCTTGATGACACGATGGAAGAGAGTACTGTCATACACACCTTCTTTGGCAAGTTTGATAAAGTTATCGCGATGCTTCGGTGTTTCGTTATACAGTTCCACAGTGATGTTTCCCATTGTTGTTTCCAGTTTTACCTGCGTACGCTTTTCGTTTTCCATTTGATGATTCTCTTTTTTTGAGCCGGCACCGCGTGCTGTTATAAATGCGAAAGAGGCGGCTATCATTAATACTTTATTTATTTTCATGTTTATAATATATATGTATAAGTTTGCAGATGATAAAGTGGACAAATGTACAAAATAGTTTTGATGTTGCATAGATTGTCGTGTTATTAAAAAACAGAAAGTAGTGTTATGATAAAAATATATGTTCGTTTCAGCATTCGTGTGTGTAAAGAAAGTAAAAATAAGATTTCATCTCCTTCTAAAGTGATAGATGTGCCGCAAGTGTCTTTTTTGAAGTTCGCCAGACAGGAAATAGCCCATGCCCATCAGATAGGATGCTACAGCATGGCGCGGAATTATGGTACAGCCGTCCGTTCCTTTCTTTGTTTTTATGGGCGTAAAGATATTTGTTTCCACGAAATCACCCCTTCGCTGATGCAGGATTACGAAAAGTGGCTCAAGTCACGTGTGGGCATGAGTACGGTTTCGTGTTATTTCCGCTCTCTCCGTGCTTTGTACAATAAGGCGGTCGAGCGCGAACTGTGTCGGCAAAAGTTTCCTTTTGCCAGAGTGTATACCGGTTATCCCAAAACAGAGAAGCGTTCTATCACGGTGTCCGAAGTGCGTAAACTTCAGGCTTTAAAGTTGGAAGCGGGCTCTTTTGTCGAGCTTGCCCGTAATCTTTTTATTATGAGTGTCCTGCTTTGTGGAATGCCGTTTGTCGACCTTGCCTTTCTCAAGAAGTCTCAGATAAAAAATAACATACTCACTTACAACCGTCATAAAACCAATTATACGGTGCGTATTCATTTGGAACCTTGTATGCATGCCATTCTCAATCGCTATGCAGAATCTTCCACCACTGATTATGTCTTTCCGTTAATAACCAGTTCGAATGAAAAGCTGGCTTACCGGCAATATAAGGGAAAACTGTGCTATTATAATAAAGTATTGAAAAAACTGGGACAAATGGCAAACATCAAGAGCGACCTCACTTCTTACGTGCCGCGCTATACCTGGGCAAGTGTCGCTTATCAATCCGGAGTGGAACTCCCTGTCATTGCAAAAGCACTGGGCCATGCTTCCTCCCAAACGTCTTTATATTATATACGCGGAATAGGTGATGAACGATTGCACGCTGCCAATGCACAATTAGCGGAGCAGTTTGTTAAAGTTTATAAAACCGGAAAAATGAAAAGAACAAAAAGCCGGGATGTGTGTTACTCCGCACAAGAGGTAAGAAAAAACTATAACTGATTATTTATCAATGATATACGAACTACACTTTTGATTAAGCAAGACGACTGCAAACAACTTATTTGATACTTTCGGGCATAAAAACAAAAAAAGTAAGATTTGCTGTAGTAAACTGAATTTAATACCTTTGCAGCGTTTATAGCAATGATGCTTTAATCTGCGAGGTCATACCTCTTGTGCGGTGGTGCTTCAAAAGCTGTAATCTTTAATGGTAATTCAGAACTGCCTTCGAAATTCATTTTCGAGGAAAGGGAGAGAAGTATCATAAAAAGGATGCAGTGATAAAAGCTCCATTTAATATTTGTAATTATTCTAACATTAATGACAGAAACGAATTCCACTGAAGCAGAAAAGGTGGACGAAACTCCTTGGTACGCTATTCGTACCTTTAATTGTCAGGAACAGAAAGTCGTTGATTTCTTTGAAGGTGAATCACTTTACAGTTTTGTTCCGATGATGGATTCCGGCAAAGTGGTGGTGAAAGAGGGACAGAAACCGGAGCGTATATTGGTTCCGGCAATTCATAATCTAATCTTCTTAAAGAAAACGGCCTATAGAAAAGAGATAGCTGAAAAATTAGCTCGATGTCCGATACCGATTAGTCCTCTGAAACGGGAAACCGATTCCGCTTTCTATGAAATCCCTGCTCGTGAAATGCTGGAAATGCGTATGCTTTGCGACCCCCGGTTCAATGCTCTCATTTTTGAGTTGCCCGAAAGCGGTGACATCACGGTTGGGCATGCAGTACGTATTTTGTCCGGTCCCTTTAAAGGCTTTACCGGGCGGCTTATCAGAAAAAGCAAGAAGTATTATTTCGTTAAAACAATAGCCGGTATAGGTGTGATGGTTCGCATCTCCCGTTGGAATTGTGAAACCTTATAAAAACAATAGCCATTTGGAACAGATAGAAGAAAAGAGTCTGGAGGAATTACTGTCCTGTGCAGAAAAATACTCTTCTTTGTATATGCTGATTTATACCGGTTCACCCGAATCAAAACCTGGTGAACAGCGTATGTGTCAGTCATATTTGAATGATATTTTCGTGCAGTTGGAGTTGCGTTATGCACAGGAGACAGACATAGAGCAACGTGCCCGCATCATCTGTGGCCTTTTCCGGATTATTCGCGAAACTATAGCCGTGGTTGACAGTGAAAAGGAACACCGTTGTTATCAGCTGTGCCATCACCTGCTCACCGATGCCTTAAGTCATTCGTTTGCCAGCGCTTCAGTCATGAAGTGCATTGCCGATTATCTTTACACTTGTGCCGACGAAGAAGATGAGCGCTTCTATAAGTTCTATCTTTTCCACCTTGACAACTGGACAAAAGAATGGGATGAGAAAGGCGGTTGGGAAGGGATAACGGCCGAAGAAGCTGATGCCCGCCTGGAGTTGATAGACATGAACTCCTATATGATGATAGGTGATTTATGCATTAATTTAATATAAATATCTACGAGAATTCTTGAAGCCCTGAAATATTTCGTTTACATTTGAATTATATTTTATAAGGTATCAGCATACAAAAAACATGGAAGAATGTTCGAGAATATACACATAGATCATTTTCGAGGCATAAAATCTTGTCAGATAGATGGGTTGGAGCAGGTCAATTTGTTCTTTGGAAAGAACAATTGCGGTAAATCCTCTGTATTGGAAGGACTGTTTTTATTATCCGGCCAATCAAATCCCTCACTGCCAATTACAATTAACAACATGCGTAGTTATTTTCGATTTTCGGAAATGGATTTTGGTATAGACTTCTATAACCTTAATACTGCTATCCCTATTGTTATTTCTACGGGCGGTGCAATGAAACGCACGTTGAAAATATCTCTTATACAATCGAAGGGTAATGAAGTTTCTCTGAATAGTTTGGTAAACGAAACCTCCTCTGTGGCAACGAAATATTATGGATTGACATTGCAGTATACCCTTGGTGATGATGGCAATACCATCTACAAATCAGAGATTATACTCAAAGAAGGAGAGGAAGGTAAAGGAAAGACCAATATAGACAAACGCTATCATGAACATGTCTTTTCCCAATATTTCCCCTCAAACTCGATGGGTATTTCTGTCCAGACCAAGTTTGCCAAAGTCGTAGAAAACAAGCAGGAAAATAATATATTGAAAGCTTTACAAGTCATAGAGCCAAAGATTCTTGATATACAGTTGGTCGGAAATGAGTTGATGGTTGATATTGGTCTTCCCCAGCGTTTGCCTATCAATGTAATGGGAGATGGCATACGAAAGCTTTTATCTATTATTTTGTCTATTTATGAAAGCAAGGATGGCATACTTCTTATCGATGAAGTAGACAACGGTTTTCACTATTCCGCCATGAAACCTCTTTGGAAAGCGGTTTTGCATGCGGCTAAAGAATATAATACCCAAGTGTTTGTTTCCACTCACAATATAGATTCTCTCAAAGGTTTGGTGGCTGTTTTGGATGAAAATGATAATTATCGTCCAATAGTATCAGCTTTTAAACTAATAAAGCATCCTACCGATGAGGTGAAAGCACTGAAATATGGGTATGAGGAAATGGCTTATGCCATTGCACAAGAAATGGAGATGAGATGATAAAGATTTTTATTGAGGCCGGAAAACCATCTACTTCGGAGTATGTCTTTATCAAGACTCTGGTAACCCGCATTCTTGACATAGACTCCGGCAAATTTAAAATAGAATGTGTAGACGGTAAAGACAATTTAGATAAGGCAGCCAATATATTTAAGACAAACAGCGAAGAAGGTGGAATTAATTTAATAGTGTTTGATGCTGATTTTCCGGCAAACAAAGGTGGCTTTAAAGTGCGGCAAGAGTTTTTCTTTTTCCTAACCATAATGATGACGGTGATTTTGAATATTTGCTGGAACAGTTGACTCAGTCAGAACGTCATAAACTTTTTTTCGATTGCTTTGGAGACTATGAAACCTGTTTGGGAAGTAATTATCTGACTCCTAATAGAAAAGGAAAGTTGCATACTTATATCAGTGCAATGCCTATGAGTAAAACCAAGCGCGATAAGTTGGGGCAAGGAGAATGGCAGTTTGAAAATACAGATTATTGGGATTTAAATAAACCTTATCTTGACCCATTGAAAGAATTCTTTTTGCATTGGATAGAGTAGACTGAGTTGTATTTTGGCCAAAGTGAAGATACAGAAAATTTAAACTATGCTTTTTTTAATAATTAAATATATTGTTGTAGCTTTGATTATTGCGTATTTCACCATTGTATTGGCTAGACGCAAAAAGGTTGATATTGAACTGAAAGGAGAATTTCTTGAACATAAATTGCAAGCTTATGTAAGAATTCACACATTTCTTGTCAAAACACAAGATGTGATAGCTTCTCCTATTTATTTAGAACACTACTACCAAACCCTTATTAATGGTACACCATTCAAGATAGGTGATCAGAAGATGGAATACTCATCATTCTTCAATTCATTTGAAAAGTTTGATGCATATCAAAAAGAATTGAAAGATATTATTTCAAGGAATAGCATTTATCTGGATTATTCCTTAGAAAATATACTGCTTGAAATGCAATGTTGGATAGAAGATATCCATGATATGTTGTCAGCTTTTATAAAAACAGAAAGAGATGGCTCTTGGAAATTTAGTCAGAAACAACAAGAAGATCATATTAATTTGGCATGTCAGATATTTGGTATAGTACTTCAGAATGACATTAATAATTTTTCTCACAAAATAAATAACAAGTTGGCTCGAAGACTTCAGCATCCTAGACTTGGTAAATGGTATCATGAGTCTTGCTTTGATAAGTTCTTGTCAAAGTTATCAGAATATTGCGAGAAAAGAGCAGACGGAAAATCAAATAGGAAAAAGAGTTTGCTGCAATTATTTTATTTGTATATATTACATCCGGCTTATGGATGTTCACAATTCAATAAGTATCCTTCTTTTTTAATAGTCGTATTGGCTTTCATTCATTGGTCAGATAAATATACTCGTGATGAATTTGATGAGTTGGAGCTGGAAAAAAGAGCTGTTATGATTAATGGATTCCACAAATGCTTTATAAAATACTATGGTTGAAACGATAAGATTATTGGCAGACATTTTTAAAACAATGCCTGAATATTTTGGCAAAGGGCTTATGGAATTAACAATTCTTATTGTTGGAGGGTTGATTGTAGGATGGTTCTCTTCTACCATTTTCGCCCGAAAAGCGGAAATTGCTGAAGTGGAGGGTACTTTGTTAAAGAAGAAATTGGCAATTTTCGAGGACCTAGCTTGTAAACTTGAAATGTTTAGAGAGCAAGATATGTTACCGCTCTCGGTTACTCAAGGTGCCATAGCTATTCTAAATCAAAATGGATATAAAATGGAAGACAGCAGTCCAGTTCCAATCATGAAGATATTTAAAGAAGCTAAACGATTAACCGACACATTTCTTGAATTTGATAGATATGTGGTTGCTCAAAGAATCTATTTTGATGATGAAACTAACAGTCAATTGATGATATTTCAAAATTACTTTGCTTTCTATCGTCGTATGATTGTCATGTATGAAGAGCACTTTATTGATAAAGGAATTTCTTTGGAAAATCAGGCTGTGAAAAAATATGGGGATTTGTTATGTATTGAACTGGGGTTGCTTCTGCAAGAAGAGTTCTCCGAACAAATAGATAAGGTCTTGTCTGCTATTAAGATAGGAGTGAATAACCTGAGTTTTAAACATCGCCAGACAGTTTTCTATGGGAAAAAGTATTTTGGAGAACAAGGTGATGTGGAAAAGGCATTAGGCAATACTTTAGTTCTTAAAGATAGAGAAAATATACAGTGTATTATTGCTTGTAATATAGCTCTTGGTATGATGACAGGAGAACCGGTTGCATAATTAGGAATGGAGACATTGGAAAACTGTTGGAACGGATTGTCCGAAGAAACATGGTTGGGCATTTTTACTATATGCAAGGTCTTGATACCGGGTATCATTCTTGCACTTTTTACGGCATATTATCAAAACAGGAAAAAAAGAGAAATTAAAGTAGAAGGCAAAATTGCTAAGTTACGAATAGAGGCATATCAAAAGATAGCTTTTACATTCAGTAAAATCTACGAAACGCAAAGTCCTTCATTAAAGGAAGAAGAAGCTGCAAAGAAGATCTTAAGTGGTTTTGATTTTCCTGATATGAATATGGATTATTCATCTGTTTTTGAAAATGAAAAAGAATTTGATAATTTCTATTATGCATTGATGCAAGTTGGACAGGAATATGGCATCTACCTTGACTATCCTACGGCGCAACAACTAAAGAATTCAATAGCGGTTTTTACACATTGTAAGCTGTTTTTAGATGCATTTTGCGATACGGAACATAGACAAACGAAAAAGGATATGGCTTATATGCTGATGGGGATAGCTCTCAAGAATGAGATAAATCGTACTTTTCTAGAAATGGAAGAGGTGCTGGCTTTGCAATTGCAACATTTACGGCTTACTTACAGAAGTTATTGGTGGCAGAGGCTTAAATATACAGTCTCAAAACCTTTTCTGCGTATAGCAGATACTTATCTCACAGATTCTTCTTGGAGAGGATATATTAGCCAATGGTTTTTGCTTAAGATTTTTCAACAACGACATAAGGCTATTATTTGTTATCTTTCTGACTTTATCCAAATATTGGGATATGTTCATGTTTCCGATAGATATTCTCCCGAAGAATATTTTAATAAGGACGAGAATGAGCGTATGAATTTGAATAAAGATTTTTTTGTTAATTATTTCGCACAGCTACATAATGGATAATTTTTTTTATTGAGATATGCTTTAAATTGAGTATTGATGAGTAATTTTTAATCATGTCAACAAGAGAAGAACAATGGCAAATCAATTATGAAAAGCTCAAGGAATATATCTTGGAGCATCATCATCTGCCCGACAAAAAGAAGGTAGAACACAGAGGCTTGCTCAATTGGTGGAAATATAATATGAAACTCATCAAACAAGGCAAGATGAGCGCTGAAAAGGAAAGCATGTTGAGGGAACTGGGGAATATGAGAGAAAAGCAGGCGGTTTCTTTTTGGGAATAGTAAACGTTCTAATCCCATTCTATCATTCGCTTTTTCAGAACCCCGATACCAAAGTATCATCTCCGCAACCCGGTCTTTGGTCTCTAAATAACATCGTCCTTTTTGACGTTATTTATTAGGAAATCGCCTTGTGGTGGCTTTCCTTGGAGTACACGTCAAAATTGGACGCTAACATGGTAAGAACGTGTACCTGTTCCCTTTCTGCTAATCTTTCTGAAAAGCATTTCTTTTCTTTGTTTTTTTGCACAGAAATACGGATATTTGCTGTCGGAGGAAACGAGAAGTGAAATTAAAAAATAAATGAAGTTATGGGATATGCAGTTGATGCTAAAAATAGGAACGATGTGGTTGAGGCTTTTTGGACGTTACTGAAACCGCTTAGTGCTGATGTGCGCGAAACATTGGGACACAGATTGTTAAGCTCTGTAAACAAAGCGAAGGATGTACAGATGAATCCAATGGAAGAAGGTCTTGCCGGTCATGTTACGCCTTTTGTCATGAGTTTGGGGGTGGATATGAATCTTTCTGCTGACTATGATGAAAAAGCGGAGTATCAGAAGTACTTGGAACAGAAATATCGGTAAGGCATGAAGAACGAATAAATAGAGTGATATGATAAAAAAAGAGGAAAGCGTTTGATACCCTTTCCTCTTTCCCAAAAACGATTCACCGTCAGATGCTGCGGTGTTCCGCTTCCACATCAAAGCAAGAACAAAGAATGATAATGAAATGCCGGCCGGCTAAATGCAACTTTGTATGCCTATGGCGCTGGCTATGGCGGTCGCCACAGCAATGATAACTTTGAGGATGATACCCCAGTTGGATTTTCTTTTCTGATTTTCCATACGAATAAAGTTTAGCGAGTGATACATTAAAGTTCCGGTTCGTTTTTGGGCTTCAGCAGGTCTGCCACGGCTTTTCCTTCCTTTTCGGCGCGTAGTGCGGCTGCTTGTGCGGCACGGCTGGCTACCGGCTGGAACTCCAGTGAACCGAAGATGGTTTTCAAGTCCTCACCGGGAATATACTGGATGTTTACCCCGGTGATGCGGGCGGCGGTAAAGTCGGCCGGGTTGTCCGCACCTTCACTGATAATCTGGAGACGGAACTTGCCCAAGTCGCCAAAGTCTACTTGCTTGCCTTCGGTGAGGGCTTCCAACAGATTGTCTACGGTAGCGGTGAGGACGGCCACCACATCGGCGCGGCTCACGGTGGTCTGTGAGGAAATACGCTTGCTGAGTTGTTTCAAGGTAAGCTCTCCGTTTATTTGAGCTGTGGCGTAAGCCTTGGGACTTGCAGCCTTTTCCTGCGGATTGGGACGTAATGCAACACTGTAATTTAATGCCATAATGATTCTGTTTTTTAATGGTTTATATAAATTGAACATGACAAAGATAACACTCCGTAAAGGGGAGATTGTGAAGGGGCGTAAACAGGCATGAGGATGTGTGACACACTGTGGCAGAAGGTGAAATAAAGTGAATTAAAGGCTTCGGATTATTTCTATATATGGACTATTTTCATTACATTTGCTATGAAGATAAACGATACGAAATCATTAATCTACAATGAGTAATTGATGATTTTAAGTTAGAATATTATAGTAAAAATAGTAAATGTTATGAAGGAAGAAGAAACGTATTTGGGCGAATGGCCGGTGAAACCTTATTATAAACGTGATTTGGCGGTGGGGTATGCCCCCGATATTACTCCTGTGGCGGCGTTGAACCGTCTTTCCGCCTGGATACACCATCACAAATTGCTCTATTATGCTTTGCTCGATTCGGGCTATGTGGAGAGACAGCGTATTTTCAATGCAGTGCAGGTGGAATTGATTTTCCATTATCTGGGAAGGCCGGGATAGGCGGTCGGATTTTGCGGCTGTCGGTATGGCAAATCACGTTAGTACGTGTAGGCTTATGCATACGTATGTATCGCCCCACACGTACGTACGTATGAGGCGATGCCACCGTATGTGTAAATTAGGCATTATCCATTCTCATCCGTTACTGCATTCTTCCTCGCTCTCGTGCTCTTCGTAGCGTCCGCAGGGCTGGCGGGTGTAGTACACGGTTCCTGTGCGGCACAGTTCCTGGTCGCGCACTTTCAACACATCCAGACGGGTGAAGGCACGGTTGGGTTCGTTTACGCGGGTGATGGAAAGAATGAAATCGGCCAGGTTCGCCCAGTTTGCACTGCCCGATATGGTGTACATGTTGATGTCCTCCATCTCGTTCTTGCCATCTATCTTCTTCAGGCTGCGCGGATGCGCCACAATGATTACCCAGATGTGGTGTTCACGTCCCCACGATTGGAACCGGGTCAGCATCGACTTGATGCTCTGGGTCTCGGTCTCGGCTTTTCCGTTTTGCGCCTCTACAAAAAGATAGGGGTCAATGACCAGATATTTCAACGGTTGCCTGCGGCGCACCAGGTCGGCCCGGTGCAGGATGTTTCCGGGGGTGGGCGGCACTTCGTGCATATCCAGATGAATCATGTGAGTGTTCAGAAAATCAATATAGGGCGTCAGTTGCTCGTCGGTATAGTCCGTGGTATTGGCTTTGCCCAGCAGTAGGTGTACCAGGTGGGCGATATGCTTGTCCTTGTCCGGCACCTCGAAGGAGAGGTAGCACACAAAGCGTTCCGTGTCGCGCATGATGCGGCTGGTCAGGTCGTTCAGAAAATCAGTCTTTCCGCTGTTGGGCATTCCGGTCATGATAATCAGGCCGCCCGTGTCGGTGGGGTGGAAAATGCGGTCGGTCAGCGGTCCGTAGCCCACGCTGTAGCCGTGGTCGTATTTGCCGTGCAGCACGTCTATCACTTCCTTCCTGCGCTGTTCCACGGTGATGATATCGGTGGTTTGGCAGGCACAGGCATCGTCAATGACGGTTCGCACCACTTCGGTGCCGTAGAGCTTCATCACGTCGCCTATGTCCTTGCATCCTCCGGGCAGGATGGTGAAAAGGCAGCGCGCCCCGAAGTAGTCGGAAAGACGTTTTACCAGTGTGCGCCCGGGCAAGTCGGAGTCACCGCAGATTACGATGTCCTGCACCTGGTCCAGCCAGGGGATGAAGGCCTCGAAGCATTTGGCCAGGTCGGTTGCCGCTCCCGATGGCACGCTGATGACATGGCGGTATCCCGCTTCCATCAGTATCAACGCGTCTTTTCCGCCTTCCACGATGATGAGGCGGGGGATGATTTCCTCTTCCACCAGCAGCGGGTTGATGCAGTCAATGTTGTAGGGTGCGCATGGCGTGGTGGGCGAGTCCTGGCTCCAGAATTTGCTGTACGCGATGGGTTGTCCCTCTTCGGGAGATGGCGACTGGATGGGGCTGCATGAACGGTATTTGGCATTGACGGGACGTCCGTCTACGTAGTTCACGTAGGCGATGCAGGGAAAGACGGTGGAAGCCTGTTCGCGTTTGTCCTCACTGTCCTTGGTGATGCAGTAATGACGCAGACAGCCGATGTGTGCTGCAATGGCGGTAGCGAGGGAGATGCCCTGGTCGGCCAGATAACGGCGTGCCGCCAACTGGTCGGGGTCCGTACAGTCGGGCGACTCGTCCAGCGGTTTGATTTTTTGCAGCACGGTGGGGGCGAGGACTTTGTAGTCGCCCGGCAGCATGGGCACTTCGTTCACAGCGTTTTCCGTATGCCGGTTGTCCTGCGGGCGATATGTCGCGCCATTCGAGGGCGAATCCCCTTTGCGGTAAGAGAACATAGGTCGGTTGTCCTTGCAATAATCGGTCAGGATGCCATTGAAGTCGCATCCCGCATAGAAACAATGATAAAGTCCTTTGGCTTTTGAGATATACAGATGCATGGTGCCGCATTTAGGGCACCGGACGATGAAATTCTTTCCCGCATTCTTGCGGTCGGGAAAGTCGGAGAGAGAGTAGTAGGGTTTCATTTGAATTAAAAATTAAGAATTAAAAAATAAGAGACAGATGCCGGGTAACCGATACGGATTAGCCCATCCATTCGTTGGACAGTATGTTCCAGATGGAGGTGTCGGCAGGTCGTGGCGGTGCCTCCCGCGGTATTTCCACCTTTCCGTCTATGGGGTCGTCATAGTAACGCAAATCCTTGTCGGGGTCCTTCCATTCGAAGGGCGAGATGGGGCGGAATGCACGGAGCTTCCTGCGCTTTTCCTCCAGTTCCTTGCTTCGTTCGCTTTCCATCCGGGCCACGGCTTGTTCCAGCAGTGACTGTCCGTGGCTGGTCTTCATGAGGTTTTGCAGCCAGATGATTCTTCCCGTGTGCGGGTGGCGGGCAAAGCGGGGGTCAGCGTCAAAGTGCGGGATGAGAAATTGGTTGACCAGGACAATGAGTCCTTGCAACGCCCTTGGGCGGCTGTAGTGGTGAAGGGCAGCGATTTTGTTGATAATCGGTACCAGTACCTGCTGCTTGTCTTTGGGCGTGGTGTTGAGCCGGTGGAAGAAGTCCTTGGCAGGCGACGATGAAGAATTTCCGCCGTCAGGCGTTTCCGCAGGAATCTCCGCAGGAGTCTTTTCGGCATCCGTTCCCTTGGAATTTTGCGCTTCCTTTCCGGCGGAAACTCCCTTACGGGAATCCTCCGGAGGATATATATTATTTATATTATATAATATATTACTATAAAAAGCAGAATCCTGCGCAGAATCCTGCGGTGTTTTCTGCGGTGAATCCTGCGGTGATTCCATTGGATTTCCATCCTTTTTGCGATACCATAACGGTGAGTAGAATGCGATGACCTTGGTGTGTGTCTCATCCCAAATTATTCCGAATGATTGGCAATTTGTAACAGCAGTCACCAGTGCCGATGTGTACGAAAATCGGAGTGATAACCGGATGTCATAGAAATTACAGAGCGGATAGATGCCTTCGGGGGTCATGTATGCCGACATACCCAAGTAGAGGTCCAGTAACTTGGTGATGGTGGGGTCGTTTACTCCCCGTTTTTTCCATTGGTGAATCATTTTCTGCACCTCGCTGATGGAGACGCTTTGTTTCAATGCTTTTATAGCCATGTGTGCTTTGTTTTTGTAATAATGACAGCGAAGTTACAAAGGAAAAAATAGAGTCGTCTGTCCACAGTGGACAGACAATTTCAGAACGGTTAGTATTATTAACGATATTTAAACATAGAAAAAATGAAAGACAGGGATTTTTCAACGGAAAAGTTGGCTGAGAGCATCAAAACTCTTAGAAAGGCCGGTGGTGTCAATGTGAAGGAATTATGTAAATCCATCCACATGACGGAACGCAGTTACTACAGGGCCCTTAATAGCAAAGTGACAATCTAAATTTGTATGCTCCTATCATGCATTTCTTGGTAGAGAACTATGGCGACTGCGGACTGGACAAGGAGATAGAAGCGGTGAAAAGAGAGTGGTGGAATGTGGTGATGAAGAATTCGTGGGAGTATGCGGTAGAGGAGAAGAAAGATGAAGTGGAGGAGTTACCTATATGAATACATTTAAAGACTTGAAAATAGCAGTGGCCGGCACAGGCTACGTGGGCTTGAGCATTGCCACCCTGTTGGCACAACACCATGAGGTGAAGGCAGTGGACGTGGTGCCCGAAAAAGTGGAAAAGCTTAATAGCAGAATTTCACCGATACAGGATGAATATATTGAGAAATATTTGGCGGAAGAGCCACTGAACCTGACAGCTACCCTTGATGGTCGCGAAGCCTACCGGGACGCCGACTTCGTAGTGATAGCTGCTCCCACCAACTATGATCCGGTAAAAAACTACTTCGACACCTCCCATGTGGAAGAAGTGATTGACCTGATATTGGAAGTGAATCCCGATGCCGTGATGGTTATCAAGAGTACCATTCCTGTGGGCTATACCCGTAATCTTTACGTAAAGTATGCCAAAAGAGGAGTTAAGAAATTCAACCTCCTTTTCTCACCTGAGTTTCTTCGTGAAAGCAAGGCGTTGTATGACAATCTTTATCCAAGCCGGATTATTGTCGGTTATCCGAAGATTATTGACGCACCGGAATTTGCAGAAGAAAATGAAGCAATCAAGACAGTGACGGATGTTGACAACATGAAAGAAGCGGCGAAAATCTTTGCCGCCCTATTGCAAGAAGGAGCTGTCAAAAAAGATATTGATACTCTCTTTATGGGTATGAAAGAGGCAGAAGCCGTGAAACTGTTTGCCAATACTTACTTGGCTCTGCGTGTAAGCTATTTTAATGAATTGGATACATACGCTGAGATGAAAGGTCTTGATTCAAAAGCGATTATTGATGGTGTTGGTCTTGACCCGCGTATCGGCACGCATTACAATAATCCGTCCTTCGGATACGGTGGCTACTGTCTGCCCAAAGATACCAAGCAGCTTCTTGCCAATTACGAGGATGTTCCGGAGAATTTGATTGAAGCCATTGTGGAAAGTAACCGTACTCGCAAGGATTACATTGCAGATGCGGTGTTGCGCAAGGCGGGGTATTATAATGAAAACAGCAACTACGATGCTGGTTGCGAGCATGCTTGTGTAATAGGCGTGTATCGCCTCACTATGAAGTCTAACTCTGATAACTTCCGTCAAAGTGCTATTCAGGGTATCATGAAACGTATCAAGGCAAAAGGTGCCGAGGTGATTATTTATGAACCGACATTGGAGGACGGAACCACATTCTTTGGCAGCCGGATAGTAAATAGCCTTGATACTTTCAAACAACAGAGCCATGCTATTATAGCGAATCGCTATGATGGTTGTTTGGAGGATGTGAAAGAGAAAGTTTATACTAGGGATATTTTTGGAAGAGACTAATGTTTGTATGTTAAAATATAAATCTATTTCAATTGTTTGTGCTTTGATAATCTAAATAGTAAGTCCTCAAATTAGGGTTATAAATAATAGATGTGTATACCCCCTTTAAAGCAAACGGTTGGCGTCCAAAAATGATGCATTGCTTACCCGTTGGTAAAACTAGAACTTTGCAGACATTAACTCAAAAGCAAAGTATATGTATAGATGCTAACAACAAAACAAGATAATCAATGAACTTGTCCCACGTAAAAACCTCCCCTGCTCGTAACACTTATTTTGATGTCCTCAGAGGAGCGGCCATTATTGGCGTTGTAGGTATTCATACAATACCATCAGCTATTGACTATAATAGCTTGATAGGATTTCTTATGGTTGCTCTTCGACAGTTTATAGGTTGTTCGGTACCTTTATTTGTTGCAATCTCAGGATATTTTCTAGGCCGGAAGAAAATAGGCAATTGGTCTACCTATTTTCATTTCTTGAAAGATAGGCTTTGGATTATTTACTTCCCTATGTTAATATGGTCATTTCCAGACTTTATGATGCGATTGGGTGATGGAGGCTCTGCCTTACATTACATGATGAGTTGGCTGACTGGCAATATTCATGTTTTCTACTTTGTCATGTTGATAATGGAGTGTTACATGGTTCTCCCTTTATTAACAAGTATTAACAGGGGGGGTAATTGTAGCAGTATTTATTTCTGCATTGTTTGTTACTTCATTCACATATATGAATCATTTTGGGCTTGAAAATATTCCAATGATTGTCTATGGTTCATTACCATCTTTCATAGGCTTCTTCTCATTTGGCTGTTATGCAGGACAATGTGGATATGATATTTCACTACCTAAAATATTACTATTGATTTTTATTATGCTTGGTTGGAGTGTTGCAGAAACCTATTGGTTTCATGATTATGGGAATCCTTCGCGGGCGTTAGGATTTAAACTAAGTGTACAATCATATTCGTTTGTGCTTATTGTATTTCTTTTGTCAAAAAATATAGTAAAACTCAGTTGTACATCGATTGCTGGATATTGGCTGGCCCAAGTTGGTTGTCATTCATTCACGATATATTTGACTCATATGCTAGTCTTGCACATTCTGAATATTTGCGGACTTACTACAAATTTTTGGTTAATTGATTGGACTATTCTTCTAATAGTTGATTTACTTGTGGTAAAGATACTTACTTTCATTCCAATAAAGGTACATAGATATTTAGGTATCAGATAAAGGGTCTTTAATATGACCTGAAGGATTACACAAAGATTTCTTGAGCTAAATTAAAAAGACTTAACTTATTTGCTGAATTGCAGAGTGACAGATAGATATTTAGAAAGGGAATATAATTAAATGGCGAAAATTTTATTATTAGGTGGAACAGGTGCAATGGGTATGCATCTTGTTCAATTATTGACTAACACTGAACATCATGTTGTTGTAACTTCTCGACGTTCTCGGCAAGGTCATGATAACATAACATACGTCTTGGGAAATGCTCACGATGACATCTTTTTGAGGTCTTTACTGAAACAAGGATTTGAAGTGATTGTTGATTTTATGGTCTATAATACACTTGAATTTCAGAAACGTTACTCACTTTTGTTAGGTTCTTGTGAACAGTATGTATTTATCAGCTCTTCTAGGGTATATGCAAATAGTGATTCTCCTATAACTGAATCTTCTCCACGTTTGCTAGACACATGTACTGATTCATTATATCTTCAAACTGATGAATATGCTTTGACAAAAGCTAGGCAGGAGGATTGTTTGTTTAATTCAAATAGCAACAATTTCACTATAGTTCGTCCCTATATTACTTATGATAAATATCGTCTTCAATTGGGGGGTATGGAAAAAGAATCATGGGCATATCGTGCATTAAAAGGTAGAAGCATAGTATTTTCTTATGATATTTCTTCTAAGTATACGACTTTAACCTATGGTCATGATGTTGCTCGTGCTATTGCCTCTTTGTTGGGGAATGAATCGGCACTAGGGGAAGTTTTTCATATTACTCAACCCTATTCTTGTACGTGGCAGGAGATATTGGAGATCTATCTTCATACATTGAAAGAAAAATTAGGTAAGGAACCTAACGTCTACATGACAAGACAAAGCCTTTATATTAAGTACCCTAATAAAAAATGGCAAGTAGAGAAAGATAGACTTTATAATCGATTTTTTGATAATAGTAAAATCAATCAATATATAGATACTACGACTTTTCTAAAACCGTCTGAAGGACTTCGTATGTGTTTGACCGAGTTTATAGATAACCCTTTATTCAGTCAACCTTATCTTCGAGATGAGATTATGAAAGATAAATTGACTGGTGAGTATACCTCTATTTCAGAATTTAGTAGTATTAAAGTGCAATTGAAGTACCTTATAGGAAGATACTTCATGCCTATATCAAAAATATAATTATGGAACAAATGTTTTACACTGTAGAGAGAAGTCAACAAATTGTTATATCACTTCTCAAACAATATGGAATAAGAAAAATAATTACTTCTCCTGGAGCCACTAACATTACGTTTGTAGCTAGCGTGCAGCATGATTCATGGTTTGAATTATATTCATCTGTTGATGAACGTTCTGCTGCTTATATGGCTTGTGGTATGGCTGCCGAAAGCGGTGAGCCGGTTGTATTAACATGTACAGGAGCTACAGCGTCTAGAAACTATGTGCCTGGATTAACAGAAGCTTATTATAGGAAACTTCCTGTTTTGGCAATTACTGCCACTCAGGATGAACGAAGAATAGGACATTTGGTGCCCCAAGTGATTGACCGTAGTAATATTCAGAATGATATAGCGGTATGTAGTGAACATATTCGGGCTAGTTTTGATAAGGATGATGAGTGGGACGCAACAATACGTGCAAATCGTGCCATACAAGCTTTATGGCACCATGGTGGGGGGCCAGTTCATATGAACTTACAAACCACTTACAATAGAGATTTTTCTGTTAAAGAACTACCCAAGGCCTTAAAGATACCGCGTTATACATTTGGGGATAAATTACCAGCTATTGAAGGAAAAGTAGGAATTTTTTTAGGTGCCCATACGATTTTTACACCTCAGTTGACAGAACTTGTTGATAAATTCTGTACTAAATATGGTGCGATTGTATTTTGTGACCATACAAGCAATTATCAAGGTGCATTTCGAGCAATGTTTGCATTAATAGGAACTCAATCTATCCACCGTTGTAATGTAGGGACTATGGATTTGCTAATTCATATGGGTGAAGTTTCTGGTAATTATGCTGGTAGTATCAGTGCTTGCAAGAAGGTTTGGAGGCTAAGCTCTGATGGAGAATTACGTGATAAGGTTCATAAATTAACTGCTGTGTTCGAAATGTCTGATGAAGATTTCTTTGAGCAGTATACTCATGATTATGATGGTGTAATCGCGGTAACAAATTCTTGGATGGAACAATATAAAACTGAGTACAACCTGCTGTATAATATGATACCTGAATTACCTTTTAGTAATATTTGGATGGCTCAACATACCATAGGAAAACTACCCAAGAATTCTTTTCTTCATTTAGGTATCTTGAATTCTCTGCGTTCGTGGAATCTGTTTGATTGTCATAGTTCAATTTACGGTTCCTCAAATACAGGCGGATTTGGTATCGATGGAATTTTGTCAACGGTGTTGGGAGCCTCTTTAGTTCATCCGAAGCAACTTCATTTTTGCGTTATAGGCGACTTGGCTTTCTTTTATGATCTTAATGCTGTCGCTAACCGACATGTTGCATCCAATATTCGTATATTAATGGTCAACAATGGGAAGGGAACAGAATTCAGAATTTATAATCATCCTGGAAATGCTTTTGGCGAAGAGGCTGACGAATTCATTGCAGCTGCAGGCCATTACGGTAATAAATCGCATAAACTGGTTCGACATTATGCAGAAGATTTAGGATTTGAGTATCTTACAGCTTCTAATAAGGAAGAATACCTCAGAGTGATGGAACGTTTTATCAATCCTGAACTTACAGATCGTCCGATGCTGTTTGAAGTGTTTACTAAATCTGAAGATGAAAGCCAAGCGCTCTATGAAATCAATCATTTAACACCTAACAAAGAGGATGTTATAAAAATAAAAATGAAAGAAATATCTGAAAAAGTATTGTCTGAAAAGGTGGTGAATAGTTTAAAAAAGATTATAAAGTAATTATCCATGAAAGTAAATCAGATTAAACTAGGATCTGTTCTCTCATATATTTCTATAGGCTTAAACGTGTTGGTAGCGTTGCTTTACACACCTTTTTTACTTCGCATGTTAGGCCAAAATGAATATGGACTATACTCTCTCGTAGCTTCAGTTGTTGCTTACCTTACGGTGCTTGATTTAGGATTTGGAAACGCTATAGTACGTTACATTTCCAAGTACAGAGCAGAGAATAAGTTAGAGGAGCAATCAGAACTATTAGGCATGTCTATGATTATCTACTGTGCTATAAGTATTGTAGTCATAGCTTTTGGTGTATGTTTTATATCTAACATTTCGCTGTTTTTTAATAGTACGTTGACTCATGATGATATTGAGAAAGTAAAAGTAATGATGTCATTACTTGTCTTTAATTTGGCCTTTACATTTCCAATGAGTATTTGGGGAGCTGTTCTTACAGCTTATGAGGAGTTTGTATTTCCCAAGTTAATCAATATAGTTCGTATTATTTTAAATCCATTAGTTATGATTATCTTGTTATGTTATGGCTATAAAGCTATAACTATGGTAATTGTACTAACAACATTCAATATATTAACGCTTTGTATCAATGCGTGGTATTGTAGAAAGAAGGTTTATATTCGATTTAAGTTAGGAAAGTTTCGTTGGGATATGCTTCGCGAAGTTTTAATATACTCTTTTTGGATATTTCTAAATTCTATCATGGATAAGATTTATTATAGTAGTGGGCAGTTTGTTTTAGGAATGTTTAGTGGGGTCTCTGCTGTAGCTGTTTACGCTATAGCTATCCAGCTACAGCATCTTTATATTACGTTAAGTAGTGCAATAAGTGGCATGTTTTTACCAAAGATTACAGCTATGTATGCAAAAGGGATGAGTGATAAATCAGTATCTGATTTATTCATTAAGGTCGGTCGTGTCCAATGGTTTATTATATTACTTATTTTATGCGGATTTATTCTTTTTGGGCAAAAATTTATTCTTTTATGGGCAGGTTCTGATTATGTAGATGCTTATTGGATGACACTTTTGCTTTTTATTCCCAGTGCAATTCCTCTAATACAATCATTAGGGATAGTTATTCTTCAGGCTCGTAATAAGATGCGATTCCGTTCTTTGTCATTTTTGTTTATTTCTATTGTTTGCATGATTGCATCTATACCATTGGCAAAATTATATGGTGGTATTGGCTTTGCTTTTGGGACCTCAATGTCTATTATATTGGCCCAAGGAATTGTAATCAACATCTATTATAAACGAAAGATACATCTTGATATATACCGTTTTTTCATTCAAATAGCAAGAATGTCTATCGCTCCAGTTCTACTTACTATGGTTTGGTGGTTTGGATTGCATTATGTTCAGTTTATAGACTCCATTTTTAATTTGATTCTTTGGACTGTTCTTTTTGGAATGACTTATATAATCGTTTCCTATTATAGTAGTATGAATAATTATGAGCGGGAGTTAATTCTCTCAGTAACAAAGAATATAAAAACTATCATAAAATGAAAATAGGAATACTCACACTCCCTATAAAGACAAATTATGGTGGAGTCCTTCAGGCATATGCTTTGCTGACAATCTTAAAAAAATTAGGTTATGATGCATGGTTTATCAAACGTAGATGGAATAGTGAGCGGCAAAGTTGGTTACATAAAAAAGCAAAAGGTTTTTATCACGCCTTTCTTATTAGGCGATTCAATATTTTTATCAATCGCTACATACAGCCTCAAACAGAAGTCATTGATACGGAAGCGAAGGCTCAGAGTTTATTGAATAGAGGCTTTGATGGCTATGTGGTAGGCAGTGACCAGGTATGGCGTATGAAGAATGTATGGGGGGCGGGGTATAATTACTTTCTGGATTTTACTGCTGACCTACCTGTGAAGCGTGTTGCCTATGCAGCATCTTTCGGCGTGGGGTATTGGGATGATGCTCACCCTGAGTATTCCATCCCTGTCGTGAAAAAACTTCTCTTGAAGTTTGATGGTATCTCGGTGCGTGAAAATACAGGTGTCACTTTATGTAAAGATACATTTGGTGTTCATGCCGAGCATGTACTTGATCCTACCCTTTTGTTGAAAAAAGAAGATTACATTAGCAATTTGCATCTGAAGGTTACTGCTTCTCAACCTTACATAGCGGTATACATTCTTGATATGACAGATAAAAAGCAAGCCTTTTTGGAAAAGATTTCCGTAGAACTTGCTATGCCTCTGCGATTCATCAGTGAGGGAAATTCTGTATGGAAGAAGCTGTTGCCTTATTCTATGCAGGAATTGGTAAAACCATCCATTCCATCATGGATTGAATCAATAGCTAATGCTTCGTATGTTATCACAGATTCATTTCATGGTACTGCATTTTCAATCATCTTCGAGAAACAGTTCCTCAGTATAGGTAATGTTGCTAGAGGTTTGGATAGATTTCTGTCCATCCTTCAAGTTTTGAACTTGGAGAATCGTTTGTTATGTGACTTGAATGTTGTGCCTTCCATCAATGAAATCGACTATCAGGAAGTCAATGAAAAGTTGGCTGAACAATGTGAGCACTCTATTAACTTTATCAAATCAAACCTTCATGTTTAAATATTTTTGTCGCTTACATCTAAGCAGACCAATCAATCTATTTCTTATCATCGAGAGTCTGCTAGTTGTTTGGCTATCCTTTTTGCATACATCCGGAGCAATGTTTCCGGCTGCCGTTTGTATGACAATCAATGCGTTGTTGTTTTTCTTTGTCTATGGGAAAATCAGTTATATTACTGAATCTTCTGTTACGAAAATATTTTGTGCAATGGCACTTCTGTCTATCCTATCATTTAGCAATTATTGGGGGAATAGTCGGTTTACTGGAGGATTATTCTTTGGTTGTAGTGACTTTCAGTTGTTTTGCTACTCATTAGTATGGTTGAACTTATACCTCTTTTATTATGTATATATTAGGCGCTATCGAGACATCAAGCTAATCTATATCTTTGCCATTCTATTTTTTATTTTTGGAGTTATCAATAATTTCCGTGCATATACCTATTTCCGGGTTGTAAATAGTAGCATGATACAACACCATTATTACTATTTTCCATTAATGTGTTTGCCTTTATTGTTCTTAAAGGCAAAACCTGTAATGAAGTATCTATTGATTCTCATAGTAGTACTTTGTACCGTTTTTGCCTTTAAGCGTGCGGGCATTTTTGTGAGTGCAGCTATCTTGATGGTCAATATCATCATTGATGCAAGGTTTAAGTTTAAACGCCTCATTGTGTATTCTTTGATATGTGTCGGAATTTTTGCTACAACATATTCCTTAATGGAGAATAATGAGAACCTTCTCCGACTTGAACAGAGAATGAATAACATTAGTGAAGACAAAGGAAGTGGTCGCTTAACCAACTTGAAAGGAGTATTTGCAGAAATGGAGCGGGCTTCTATTGAGACCCAATTGATTGGAAACGGTTTTATGAGCTTTATGGCTAAGCATCGTCGAATGGTAGATAACGAGATAGGGTCAATGCTCTATTATTTTGGATGGGTAGGGCTGGCTATTTATGGTATCATGCATGTTATTTTGCTGAAACGTATTTTATTCATAGCCAAGCATCCGAACCCGGAAATACGTCGTTTTTTATCCTCGTATACTTCTTTTTACGTTGTCGTTGCCATATATACCATGGCTGGTGAATTCTTTACGTATCATTATCTGTTTTGTATGTTTTTTATCTATGCGGGAACTGTGGAAGGGCTCATTTCAAATAAACTCTATGGCTTTACAAATAACCTCTTAAACAACCTCTATGGCTTTACAAATAACCTCCCAATTAAGCAAACGAATCGTACTGCTTAATTCTCTATGCATGATTCTGATTGTGATGATGCACTGTGTAGTCCCTGTGACTTGCAATGTTGACCACTACGCAATGATTGTCATTTCTAAAAATATCACACGTATGGCGGTGCCTCTGTTTTTTGTGATTTCTGCTGTTCTTTTCTTTCGTGATTTCAGCACATTGAGTGAATTCTCATGGAGTCTATATGCTCACAAGATAAGGAGGCGTTTTATGACTCTGGTCGTACCGTATCTTCTTACCGTTCTCATTTATGCGACCTTCTTTTATTGTTCACAGAAAATCCCGTATTTGCGTGCTTTCTATCCTCCTGAGAAGATGATCGAGAATCAAAGTTTGATGCAGATTGTGTGGTCCATAAATCCAGCATTGTGGTTTCTCAGAAACTTGTTCTTTGCTTTTTGTTTGTCGCCAGTCTTTCTTCTTCTCTATGAAAAAAGATGGTTGGCAATTCCACTATTCATAGCCTCCTTCTTTTGGTGGTTGACTCGCATTAACATCTATGCCGAAACGGTGTTTTTTATCAGTTTGGGATTGTTGATCGCACGTTATCCTCAATACTTGCATAAAACGATTTGCAAACGTACGGAAGTGATTGTTATGATTCTTTTCTTTGCTTCAGTAATGTCACGTATCTACTTGTTGGGAAATTACTGGAATGACCAATTGATCTATTTGATTCTACTGCTGAAGGTAGAAATCCTATCATCCATCGTACTTGCCTATCGATGGATAGTCAAACTCCCTAAATATGCAGAAAGAATATTGGAATTATTCGCAAAGTACTCTTTCTATACCTATCTGATGCACATGTTGATATTGCATGTATCTCGCAATATATGCATAAAGTTTTTACCCCCCCCCAATATACTTTCGTATATATTGATACTGAGTACTACGATAATAATCGCAATCTATTCATATAAACTATTACTCCATGTATACCGACCATTCTTGTCGGTTTTACTTGGAAACAGATTGAAAAAATGAATATACTATATCTTTATACTGGCGCCATTAACCCCATGAAAGGTGGTGTTCAGCGAGTTACAGATGTTGTTTCTACTCGTCTCCGGCAGCGAGGACACACGGTTTACTTTCTAGGTCTTGTAAGTGGAGATTCTCCCTATCAGTTTACATTCCCCAACAAGCAAGATGCTTGCGGAGATGAAAACCTTTCTTACTTAAAAAAGTTCATTTATGAACATCAAATCAACATAGCCATTTTTCAAGAGGGCATTTCACCCTTGCATTCTGCATGGGCCTATGCTGTGAAGGATACTTCCGCCAAACTCGTATCCTGTATCCATAATAGCATGCTGGGTGGGGTAGTCAACATGGAGCAGGCTACTCGTGATCGGTTGAATAAGTTTCATTTAGGGATGTTGGCACCTCTGGTGCGTATCCCTATGATAGCAAGGCTTACCAAATATACCTATTGCAAGCTCATGCATGGGCATTACATCAAACTTTGTAACGAAAGTGACCGAGTGGTATTGCTTTCTGATAGGTTTATTGCAGAACTGAATGAATTTGTTGATGCAAAGCGATACCAAAATATTTGCGCCATCCCCAATCCTGTCTCATTTGAGCTATCTAAACCTTTGGTATGGGATGAGAAGAAGAAAAAAATTTTGTATGTAGGAAGAATCGATTCAAAGTTGAAGCGGGTAGACCTCCTCTTGAAAATATGGGAAAAAGTGTGGAAGCAACTACCGGATTGGAGTTTGGATATAGTAGGTGATGGTCCGGAGTTACCTAAGTTCAAAGAATATGCGTCGGTGCATCAGTTGGAGAATATTCATTTTTATGGCTTCGATAATCCTAAATCCTATTATGAGTCTGCATCTATCTTTACCATGACTTCTTCTTCCGAAGGTTTCGGCATTGTATTGGTGGAAGCCATGCAATATGGTGTTATTCCTATAGCTTTCAATAGTTATTTGAGCGTTACTGACATCATTGATGATGGAGTCAATGGCTTGTTGGTTGATGCTATGGATGTTGATAAATATGTGGAAGCACTTGTTTCGCTCGCTCATGACAAAGCGCGTAGGAAGCGGATGGGCTTGGCGGCTATCGAAAAGGCCAAGCTGTTTTCGATAGATAGTGTGGTGGATAAGTGGGAAGATTTGTTATTTACGATTAAATAAAATATGGTATGAAAAAATATTTTAAATACTTCAAGTATCTCTACTTCTATAACGAACGTATTATTTTGCCGCTAAAGCGCTCACTGAATAATTGGAGCTATTTGATATTTATTCTAATAAACCCTATTTTAATAGTGTATTTTGTTCTTTCAGTAATTTATGAACATACTGTCGGAGAGAGATTAGTACATTATCAGATGAAAAACGATATGAAAGGCTCTTTTGTTCACGATATTGCAATCGTATCCATCAGTAAAAACAAAGGCCCTTATCTGCTGGAATGGATTGAGTTTCATAGAAATGTAGGTGTAACAAAATTCTTTTTTTTTATAATAATGATGATAATACACGTGAACTACTTCAGCCATATATCGATTCTGGCATCGTTGACTGTGTATTGATTAAGGGCAAAGGACAGCAATTGAATGCATATAATGATGCCATACAGAAGCATAAAAATGAATGCAGGTGGATGGCATTTATTGACATGGATGAATATCTCATTCCTTCTCAAGGAGGAATGTTGGGAGAGACAATGCAAAGGCTTTTTGAAGGTAGAAATGATGGTGCAGCAGGAATTGGAGTGAACTGGGCAATATTCGGCACTAGTGGTCATAAAAACAGATTACCCCCCCCTATTACAGAAAAATTATTAAATCGTGCTGAGAATAATTATTGGACTAACTTTCACGTTAAGACGATTTGCAACCCTCGCCTTGTCGCCAATTACATCTCCCCTCATTATCCACATTATAGATTAGGAGCATATTCAATCTCTGATACAGGAAAGCGTCAATGGGGATGGAGTTTCAACGATGTACAATATAACAATTTGCGTATCAACCATTATTATTGTAAATCAGAAGAAGATTACCTAAAGAAGATTTCACGCGGTCTTGGAGATAGGGTTGGCAGTTATGATATGAGTAGATATAAATACTATGATAAAAATGACGTACACGACGAATTAATGTTGCGATATAAATCTGAATTGTCTAAACGTTTGAAATCTTTCTAAATAGAAATCAATACTTATCAATGAATATATTAGTTATTTCACATGTATATTCGGGTGGAGGTATGCCTCAGTCATTCACTCCGGTGGTGCATTACTTCACTCGCGAATGGGTAAAGCAAGGGCATAAGGTGATTGTGGTGAACCTCAGTACCTATTTTCCTTGTATCGTTTATCATTTACCTCCGTTTGTGAAGAAGTACTTGGTCAACAAGTTTCAGTCTGTACTTCCGGAAGAACGGTTGAACAAGGCTATTGATTTCAATTATGAGGGAGTGGACGTAATACGTGTACCCATATTCAAGTATAAGCCATCCATGGTGGTGCCCTATAAGCGGCAAGCCAAGCAAGCAGACTATATCATCGCCAAGTTGCAGGAACGTGGATTTGTGCCTGATGTAGCTGTAGGGCATTGGCAAAATCCGCTATATATCCTCTCGCGCATTAAGGCACATTATGGTTGCAGTACTGCTATGGTGCTGCATGGAGTGGTTTCGTTCGATAGGTATCCCAATTGGAAGAATTTGACTAGTCAGATTGATTTATGGGGGCTTCGCTCTGTTTGTATGACAGAAGTCTTTAATAAGTTGATGGGTATTGAGACCCCTCGATTCATCTGTGCATCGGGTATACCACAGTCCATTGTCAATCCGGAGGCTGATCTTATGCGATGGAACGACCGATATATCTATGTCGGCTTTCTGCTTGACCGTAAATACCCTGACGTGGTAATAAAGACATTACCTAAGGTGTATGGCCAGGATGATTACCATCTGGACGTTGTGGGCGGTGGCTTTATTGAGAACGAACTTCATGCTTTAATCAAGCAACTTGATGAAGAACGCCGTATCAACATGACCGGGCGTAAACCTCGTGAGGAAGTAATTCTGATGCTTGATAGGGCCGATTGCTTTATCATGATTTCGCGCGATGAGGTGTTCGGTCTCGTTTATCTAGAAGCTATGGCAAGAGGATGCATTGTGGTGGCAAGCCGTGGTGAAGGTATGACAGGTATCATCGAGGACGGTGTGAATGGATTCCTTTGTGCTGCTGGCGATGAGGACGAATTGGCACAAATCGTGCAGAAGATTCGTTCGTTGCCCTCTGAAAATCGATTGGCAATACGGAAAGCAGCTATGAAGACAGCAAGTGAGTACACTGATTGGAAAGTGGCGGAAAGATATGCCGAGCAGTTATCTACCATAAAGAAATAATTATGAAGAAACTTATCAATTTACTGCGTCTGTTTAAAAGGCGTTATTATATCTGGAAATATGGATTGAAACAGGTTCATTCCACGTTTATTGCTGCTCCTCGATGCTCTATTGCAAAGGATTTCAAGGGGGAAGCTTATTCTTATGTAGGGCCGGGTTCGAGCATCTATCCGGGTGTGAGTGTAGGTAAATATACTATGATAGCGAATAATGTACATATTATCGGTGGTGACCATTGTTTCAATAAGGCAGGGATTCCTATCATCTTTTCAGGGCGAGAACCTTGTAAGGAGACTATTATCGGTAGTGATTGTTGGATAGGTGCTTATTCCGTTGTGATGACGGGGGTACAGATTGGCGATGGAGCCATTGTAGCCGCTGGGAGTGTAGTCACGAAGGATATACCTCCTTATGCTATTGTAGGAGGGGTGCCTACCAAGTTGATAAGGATGAGATTCAATGAAGATGAAATAAGAAAACATCAAGCTATGTTGGAAAAAGACTATACGGAATTGGACCATTTAACGCGCCAAATATTGCGCGGAAATATGAAGGATGGTTCCTTCATTATACCTCGGGGGGGGGGAAATAGCTCTAATAATGTCATTATGCTGGTGCCCTTTACAGAAAGGAGGACTGCATAATGAAAAAGTTATTAACAATAGGAGTTGCATATCATAAAAATATGGAATTTGTAGATCAGGGACCTTATATTCCCATACAAGTTGGTGCAGTATATAATAAGGATCTTGGTATACAGAAGGACAGCGATGGGGATAACATTTCAGTGGACAATCCGTATTGTAGTGAGATGTCAGCGATGTATTGGATATGGAAGAATGTAGATGCTGATTATAAAGGATTATTTCACTATCGACGTTTCTTAACTTATAAAAAGGGAAATAGCTTAAAGGTGATGCGTAATATAGTCTTGTATATAGCTTCTAAAGTGATTTCTCCTTTCATCCCTGATTCGAGATGCTTATGTAATTTCTCTTCCACTCTTGAAATACCACAAAGTGAAATCAATGAACATCTTGATATATTTGCCCATGACATATATAAAGATATTGAAAAGGGTCGGTATGATTTGTATTGCATGAAAAAGTTACATTATAGTACTTATACCATGCAGACTCATTTGAAAAAAGCAATAGGATTCTGGCATTATAATTATGTTGTGGACTTGATAGCAAAAGATTTTCCGGATTTTAATGTTTACTTTTCTCAAACATTAAAAGACAATAAGTTCGTATCGTGCAATATGATTATTGCAAAGTCAGATGTGTTCGATCAATATTGTAGACTAATGTTTGATATTAAGGACAAATATTTGCATCATATGAATGCTGGAATACCTAATGGAGTTACAAATATTGCAATGTTGCGTGATTTTGGATATATAGCTGAATTAATCACTGATGCATACGTAAGGATGATTTCTTCACGTAGATTAAAAGTTAAGTATTTGAACTGTATGTCTGTTGATATGAACGTGTCTGGCATGAGTTCTGTTCAGGCTTCTATGTGGAAAAGAATAAAAAAGAATCTATGACAAAACAATACGACTATCTTATAGTGGGTGCAGGGTTATTTGGTTCTGCATTTGCTTATTTTGCTAACAAATGGGGTAAGAAGTGCTTGGTTATTGACAAGCGCGAACACCTTGGAGGTAATGTGTATTGCGAGAAAGTGGAGGGAATTAATGTCCACAAATATGGGGCGCATATTTTCCATACTTCTAATAAGGAGGTATGGACGTTTGTCAATTCTATAGTAGAGTTCAACCGCTACACTAACTCACCAATAGCTAACTATAAAGGCCGATTCTATAATTTGCCCTTCAATATGAATACATTCTATCAAATGTGGGACGTGCACACTCCTGCTGAGGCTATGGCTAAACTGAATGAGCAGCGAGCAGAAGCACTTTCTGCTCTTAATGGTAGAGAACCGCAAAATCTTGAAGAACAGGCACAAATACTTATTGGGAAAGATATATATGAGGTTCTTATTAAGGGCTATACAGAGAAACAGTGGGGCAGAAAATGTACTGAGTTGCCTGCCTTTATCATCAAACGACTACCTGTGCGTCTAATTTTCGACAATAATTACTTTAACGATAAGTATCAAGGTATCCCTGTCGGTGGCTATAACAAGTTGATAGATGGCTTGTTGACAGGAATTGAGACTCGGGTAAGTTGCGATTACTTCGCTCATCGTTCAGAACTGGACGCATTAGCAGATAGTGTGGTATATACAGGTGCACTCGATGAGTATTTTGATTACAGTGAGGGTAAACTGCAATATCGTACCGTTCGTTTTGATACATTTATTGAAGATATCGCGAACTATCAAGGTAATGCCGTAGTGAACTATACAGAACGAGACATACCCTATACTCGCATTATAGAGCATAAACACTTCGAGATGTTCGGACAAGCGGTGTTTGATTGTCCAAAGACTGTAATCAGTAAGGAATATTCCGCAGAGTGGAAACCAGGTATGGAGCCATACTATCCCATCAATGATGTAGCTAATTCTGCAATTTATGCAAAGTATCGCGAGAAGGCTGAGACTATTCCAAACTTGATTGTTGGTGGTAGATTGGCGGAGTATAAGTATTATGACATGGCTCCTACAGTGGAGAAAGTAATGGCATTGTTCTTAAAGAGATAGTAAGTCTTAATAAAAAATATGTAAATGAAACTTGTTTATAAAATAGGGGGGAGTATTGCACTTCTCTTCCTTGGTGAAGCTTTTTTGCGTTTCTACGGCTTTGCCAATGCACCTCTTTTTGAGGAAAGTATTGCTTACGAATATATAGCTAAACCCAATCAAGACATGATGCGCTTTGGCAATCATATTCATTATAATTCTTATTCACAGCGAAGTGATGAGCCTGATACAACTAAAGTTATAATTCTAGGTCTGGGTGACTCGGTAATTAATGGAGGCGTACAAGTGGATCAGGATGACATTGCAACTTCCCTCTTTACGAAAGAAACCGGTATGCAAATGCTGAACATATCGGCAGGAAGTTGGGGGCCGGATAATTGTGCTGCTTATTTAAGAGAAAATGGGCTGTTTGGTGCAAAGGCCATGTTCCTAGTTGTGAGCAGCCATGATGCACACGATAATATCAATCATCAACCGGTAGTGGGTGTACATCCCTCATATCCTGACAAGCAATATCCATTGGCATGGGCTGAACTGTTGGAACGGTATGTGCTACCGCGAGTGTTGCCACGGAAGAAAACGGCAGAACCTGACCCTGACCAAAAAGTGCTTCGTGCAATTTCGAAAGATGGTACTGGTATAAAGAAAGATGGAAAAGTATTTAATCCAGGCTTTGATGAATTAAAGGTCATGGCTGATAAAGCTTCCATTCCCTTGATTGTATATCTGCATGCTGACCAAAAAGAGTTGAGACAGGGACGATATAATGAGCAAGGGGAAGAGATTATAGAGTGGGCTGAAAGAAATAAGGTTACTCTTGTGCGGGAATTGGATTCTGGATTTACATCTCAGGATTATAGAGATGGGATTTACCTCAGCAAGAGCGGACAACGTAAGTTGGCGAATATAATGAAAGAAATTATTTGTGAAAATGTATAAGTCAATTATATGGGTAATGATTTAATGGAGTTTCAAACTCCTTATTCAAAAGCGAATAAATTGCGACGGTTAGTATGGACTTTCACATGGACTTGCTTCGCTCGCCCTTTTCCTCGTTCTATGGCAATGAGATGGAAACGTATGTTGCTGTGTGCGTTTGGGGCCAAAATAGCACCGACCGCGGCTGTTTATGCAACTGTTCGCGTGTTTCAGCCTTGGTTACTTACGATGGATGATTATGCGTGTTTGGCTGAAGGGGTGGACTGTTACAATGCAGCTCCTGTTCATATTGGGCGTAACGCTACAGTGAGCCAACGTGCTTTTCTCTGCACGGCAAGTCATGACATAACCGACCCACATCATCATCAGACGGAAGCGCCTATCGTGATTGAAGACCGTGCTTGGGTTTGTGCAGAAGCGTTTATTGGGCAAGGGGTTACTGTTGGTGAAGGAGCTGTATGTGCTGCACGTGCAGTGGTGGTAAAGGATGTAGAACCGTGGACAGTGGTGGGTGGTAATCCTGCGAAACTGATTAAGAATAGGGTGTTGATAGATATTAAACGGGGGGGGGTAAAATGTGAGACCGTAGAGGAAATTAAAGCATTGTTGGCTGATTTGGAGAAAGGGGGTGTGTTATGAATCAAGTTTCTTTATTTCAGCCTATTCAAACTAACGCTATGCCTCGTAAAGATAAAATAAAAAATATGATTTGGGGAATGGTCAATGCATCTGTATTCCGTTGGTCGCCTCGTGTTGGTCGCCCATTTAAACTCTTCAGAGTGTGGTTGGTTCGTCTTTTTGGGGCTGATATTGATTGGACGTGTAGTCTCCATCCAAAGTGTAAAATTGAATATCCTTGGCATTTGTCTATGGGACGTTATTCTTCTTTAGGCGAACGTACATGGGTATACGCAATGGCTTCTATTCAAATTGGAGACAAGTGTTGCATTGGTAACGATGTGTATCTGCTTACCGGTTCACATGATGTAGCAAGAAAAGATTTCATGTTGGTTACACGTCCCATTGTGGTAAACTCCTGTTCATGGATTGCTACAGGAGCTTATCTTCTTCCTGGTGTAACTATTGGAGAAGGTTGTGTCGTATCAGCTAAGGCTTTGGTATGCAAAGATGTTGCTCCTTGGACGGTAGTGGGTGGCAATCCTTCTAAATTTATAAAAAAAAGAGAATTCAAAAGTAACTAAAAGATTTTATGAACAATCAATTAACCTCACCTCTCCTTTCCTCGACAAAACTCCGTTCTAGTGAATTGGATTTCGTCAAGGGGGTATTAATCACCTTGATGGTGTTGTTTCATCTTTCATATTTTGTGGAGCGTCACGTTGCACTCACCGAGTGGGTGTACACCTTTCACATGTCTGGATTTTTGGTAATTTCCGGGCTTTTGTTTAATGTCGAAAAGGATTGGCATGGATTCGGGAGGCATTGCGGAGCATTATCGTTCCTTATGTGGTGTTTGAGGTGATGTATCTGGTGGCGCTCACGCTTTCCATGATGAGTTTACTGTGCGGAGTTTATCGTTTTACCCCCCCCCAGCTGCTGAAAGGTATTACGTTCTTGGGTAAAATTCGCTGTGCATCGTGCTGTTTTCTCCGTTTTTCACGGTATGTACCAAGCTGTATGTACGTCTTTTTGCTTTCGATGTTTCGGGCATGCTGTGGGCGTTGGTCAGCACGATACTAGTTGTCGGTCTTTGTCTCCTAATGGGGTGTCTTTGCGACCGAATGGGGCTTTCTGAAATTCTGATGGGGAAGGGCTCTCGCCTTATTAAATAATAGCACTATGTATGAGTGCATAACTTTTTAACAAATGAATAACAACACGATAGCCGCTCTTATTCTTACTAAGAACGAGGCTAAGCATATTGAGCGTTGTATAAATTCCTTAAAAGGAGTATGTGATGAAGTAATCGTTGTGGATTCGTTCAGTACTGACAATACTTGCGGATTAGCGGAAAAATTAGGTGCGAAAGTCTATAAAAATCCATGGAAAAACTATGCTACGCAGTTCAATTATGGTGTATATCACTGTAACATCCAGTCTGAATGGATTTGGCGTATTGATGCTGACGAGTTTTTGGAGGGCAATTTGGGGAAGGCTATGAAGAAAGCTTTGAAAGATTGCGAAGATGATGTGAATGGTGTGTATGTGCGTAAGCGTATTGACTTTATGAATCGTTCGCTATTGCATGGAGGGTGGTATCCTAGTTATCACTTGAAGGTGTTTCGTCGTGAACACGGTGATTGCGAAAATCGATGGATGGATGAGCATATTCGCATCTTCGATGGGTGTACTATTACGGTTGATGATGGAAATCAGGTAGACGCTAACTTGAATGACTTAACCTGGTGGACGGATAAGCATAATGGATATGCTACTCGTGAAATGGTGGATATGCTGATGATGCAATATGGTTTGGATGCTAAAGCGCAAGAAGTGATTCCTAAGTTTTTCGGAACTGAGGAACAACGCAAGCGTTGGCTTAAAATCAAGTACATCAAGTCACCGCTGTTCGTACGGCCTTTCATCAACTTTATATGGCGATATATTTTGAAAGGCGGATTCCTAGATGGCAAAGAAGGCTTTATTTGGCACATATTACAAGGCTTTTGGTATAGAATGTTGGTTGATGCCAAAATTTATGAAATCAAGAAGCGTTTCAATTATAATGAAGAGGAGATAAAAAACTATCTCAAAGATAATTATTTAACAAAATACTGATTCTTTTGAAACTGGCCAGGGGGCTTCAGTTAATTATTTTTCCACATATACATATTTATGAAAGTATCTATCATTACTTCGTGCTACAATCGCGCGGGGACTATTCGTTGTGCCATAGAATCTGTATTGGCACAAGATTATCCCGACATTGAGTATATCATTGTGGACGGAGCATCAACAGACGGTTCGACTGAGATTATTCGCCAATACGAAGGCAGGGTGGCACGAATCATTTCCGAACCCGACCGGGGGATGTATGAGGCTATCAATAAAGGTATCCGTGCAGCTACCGGTGATATTGTCGGTCTGATGCACTCGGATGATTTTTTCTTTGACAATCATGTGGTATCGGACATTGTAAAGCGGTTTGAGGGAACAGATGCCGACTTTGTATATGGTGACGGACTTTTTGTGGATTGTAACGATACCAATCGGGTGGTGCGTAATTGGATTGGCGGAAGTTATCAACGCTGGAAAGTGAAATGCGGATGGCTTCCTTTGCATCCTACTTGTTATATCCGCAGGGATGTGATGTGGCGTGAGGGGTTGTATGATGAGAGTTATAAGATTGCTGCGGATACCGACTTGTTGGTACGTTATTTATACAAGAGCCGGTTGAAAGTGGAGTATCTGCGTAGATATATTGTGCGTATGCGTATGGGGGGATTAAGTACGGATAGTGAAAAGCGAAAAGCGATGTGGCATGAGGATATCCGGCTGTATCGTGCACATGGATTTTGCCCTGTCCCTACCAAGGTGATGAAGATGATGTGGAAAATCCCTCAGTTTATTACTGCAAAGTTTCAATGTGTTGGCATCCAATTTTGATATTCTGTTATTATTCTCCACCCTCATTTGAGATAATAAAATAAATTATCCGGTTAGGATTTTCTCGTTGGATTTCGTCTGCAAACCTTTGTCCGGTCGGAATTGTTTATGTAACTTTGTAACAAGCAATGTTGCTGTATAAATGTGAGATGAAGCTATGGAAGAGATAAAGCAAGTGCCCTATGGAGTGTCCGACTTCGTGACGGTGAGAGAACAAAATTTGTATTATGTGGACAAGACGATGTATTTGTCCTTACTGGAGCAACAGCCTCGAAATCTTTTTTATATCCGTCCTCGTCGATTCGGTAAAAGCTTGTTCATCAGTATGATGCAAGCTTATTATGACAAGGCGATGGCAGACCGTTTTGACTCCCTGTTCGGCGGGCTTTTGATTCATGACCATCCTACACCGCTCCGTGGGCGGTATCAGATGCTTTATCTGGATTTCTCTCAAGTGGGTGGAGACATAGACCGGATTTCGGAGCGTTTTGACGAATATTGCAAAGTGATGTTGGATGGGTTCATGCGCAAATATCAGAACGAATATCCGGAAGCTGTGGTAAAGGCTTTTTTTGAGATACAGACATTCTCGGGTAAGTTGGCATTAATCCGCGACAATGCCGGGGCACTGCGTATCCCCCTTTATCTCATCATCGACGAATACGATAATTTTACCAATATCGTGCTCAATGAGAAGGGGGAGGAGGTGTATCATGCCATCACCCATGCCAGCGGTTTCTATCGCGATGTGTTCAAGAAGTTCAAGGGTATGTTTGAGCGTATCTTCATGACAGGTGTAAGCCCTGTGACTTTAGACGACCTGACCAGCGGTTTCAACATCGGCTGGCACTTGTCCATGAATCCCAAGTTCGACAAAATGTTGGGTTTCAGTACCGAGGATGTGCGTGGCATGCTTCTTTATTATAAAGAATCGGGTATGCTTCCTGCCGAAAGTGACGTGGAGGCGATGATAACGGAAATGAAACCGTGGTATGACAATTATTGTTTCGCTAAGGAGTGCCTGAAGCAGGATGGCCGCGTGTTCAACTGTGACATGGTGCTTTATTATCTCCGCCAGTACATGGACAGTGGTCATTCGCCTGAGAGGATGGTGGACCCAAATACGAAAACTGACTACAATAAGTTGAAGAAGCTGCTGCAGCTGGATCGCTTGGACGGTGACCGCAGAGGTATCATCCGGCGTATCGCTGAAGAGGGGCAGATTATAACGGAAGTGGAAGAGTCCTTCCCTGCCAAAGATTTGACTAATCCCGACATTTTCCCCAGTCTGCTGTTTTATTATGGCATGCTGACTATAAAGGGTACGTATGGCAAGAGATTGATACTATGCATTCCGAACAACAATGTGCGTAAACAGTATTATGAGTACCTGCTGGAGGAATAAGAAGCTCATTGCCATGTAAGTATAGACACCTTGAACGATTGTTTCGATGCCATGTCCTTCGACGGTCAGTGGCGGGAAGCTTTGCAATATATAGCTGATGCCTATGAAAAGCTGTCATCTGTACGCGACTCCATCGAAGGTGAGCGTAGCATACAGGGTTTCTTTATGGCTTATCTGAGTCTGAACGATTATTACATCACCGCTCCTGAAGTGGAGTTGAGCCACGGTTATTGTGATTTCTTTCTTCTGCCCAACCTGACGCACTATCAGTCCAAGCATTGCTACATAGTGGAGCTGAAATATCTGCCGAAGAAGGATTTTGAGGCAAAGGCTGAGGAGCAGTGGCAGCAAGCTGTGGAGCAGATAGATGGCTATGCTCGTGCACCAAGAGTGGAAGTGTTGCGCCAAGGTACGCAACTGCACAAGATTGTGATGCAATTCTCAGGGTGGAATTTGGTAAGGATGGAAGAGGTATAAAGGGGGGAAAGTTTCAAATTATATAAGGATACAACAGATGAGAATTTGGAAGTTATCTTTTTTGTTGCCTGTCTTGATATTTTAGCCATAACCTCATAACCTGTTTTCTCGTATGAAGCTGTTTTTATAGTTTCAAGGGAGGACTTTGGGCTTTTTCATAAGTTATTAATCATATTAAATAGTAATTTATACAGCGAATGTATTGTAAATCAATTGGTTTATCTGTATTAGCTTTCTGTATTCCCCTCTGCCTGTCGGCACAGGAACAGGAAGCGTCCACTCCGTTTTCTTACCGTGTAGAGACCTCCGTCTCGGTTGCCGATGGAACGTATGCTCCGCTGTGGTTCACCGCCAATCGTTATGGGCTGTCTTCGCAAGAGCCGAAAAGTGCTTATCTGCGTGCCGGTATGCAATGGCGGAAGGAATGGCGTCATGGATGGAAGATACAGGCCGGCGCAGACTTGGCAGGAGGAAAGAATCTGACTGCGGACTTCTTTGTGCAACAGGCTTACATGGATGTTGCATGGAAAGCGATAAGGATGAGCATCGGGAGTAAGGAGAGAAACGGATTCCCGCTGGAAAAGGATGTGAGGCTGAGCAGCGGCATGATGGTGGAGGGGGCAAACGCAAGACCCATTCCGCAAGTGAGGGTGGGATTGCCCGAATATCTGACGGTACCCTTTACCGGCAACTGGCTGGCACTGAAAGGGCATATCGCTTACGGCGTGTGCACGGACGGCAATTGGCAGGAAGAGTTTGCCGGAGCGGACAAACCGTTTCTGAAGGATGTGCTGTATCACAGCAAATCACTGATGCTGCAGTTCGGCAACAGGGAGAAGCTGCCTCTGGAACTGGAAATAGGGTTGTTGGACATCGCACAGTTCGGGGGAAAAAGGTATGTGAAGAATGCGGACGGAAGTATAAAGCTGCTCCAGAAGTATCCGACCGGTCTGAAGAGTTTCTTCAAGGCGCTGGTGCCTACTCAGGAGAGTACGCTGCAGAATGTGGAGGGAAACCATAGCGGAAGCTGGAATGCGGCGCTTTCCTATTATGCCGGTGACTGGAAGATAAGGGCCTATATGGAGCATTTCTTCGAGGATCATTCGCAGATGTTCATGGAGTATGGTGTGTGGAAGGACGGACAGTTGGGACTGGAAGTGACATTGCCCCGGAACCGGTGGGTGAGCCGGGTGCTGTGGGAAGGTCTCAGCACGAAGGACCAGACGGGGCCGATTCTGTATGACGGAATAGCCGGCTCGTTTTCCGAATTCCAGATAAGCGGTGGTGACAACTATTTCAATAACGGCCAATACCTGGCATGGCAGCACTGGGGAATGGGTATGGGCAACGGACTGATTCCGGGACCTGTATATAATGACGACGGAACGGTGCTGTTTAAGAGTACCCGCGTAAAAGCCCACCACATAGGCTTCTGCGGAGAGCCGGACCGTGAATGGAACTACCGTGTGCTGGCATCGTATGTGCGGCATTGGGGGACTTATCCGATTCCGCTGGACAAGGTGAGGAAGCAATTCAGCGGCATGGTGGAAGTGAGTTACTGCCCACGGAAATGGACAGGTTGGAGTGCCACGGTTGCCCTTGCCACGGACAGGGGGAATTATCTGGGTAACAGCATGGGAGCCATGCTGACGGTAAGAAAGACAGGAGGATTCGGAATATGAGAAATAGATGCGGATTAAAGTTTTTGTCGGGAGTGGTGGCGGCTGTCCTGCTGTGCCTCGTCATGGGAGGATGCCAGAAGGAGGCTATCGACAGTGATATGGAAGGGCACTGGGAGTTGGTGGAATATACAACGGTAGCTGACGGTAAGGTGCATGTGTGTGATCGGATTTATTACAGTATCCAGTTGTGGGTGGTGGAAATAGCAGCCAAGCAGAGCGGCACACCGCACAGGCCGGTCATCGGACGGTTTGAGCATGAGGAGAATGGAAATGTGCGGATGAGGGACTTCAAAGGAAGAAAAGCCACAAGCGATGATAAAAAGGATGTCACGGTGGAGGAGCTTCTCCCCTATGGCATCAATGCTTTGGATACAGAGTTTGAAGTGGTGAAAGCCAACGGAAAGGAGTTGATTTTGAAATCCGATTATGCTACACTGATGCTGAAAAGGTTTTAGCACGGATATAGAAGGTGAAAAGAAGAGAGGACATATCGATTGGGATGTGTCCTCTCTTTTTTATGATATATGATTAAAACAGTTTAGCAGGATATTCTCCGGCATCTACCAATGCCTGAATCTTGTCTACTACACTCTGGCGGTCTTCGGGATAAGTTACACCGAACCACTTGCTGGCAGTATCCAGAACTTCTACGGTAGCTGTTCCGTCACTAATCAGTTTGTCTACCATCAATGGAATAAAGAATTCGCTCTTCAGGTTTTCCATGTTCTTGGGATCACTCAAGAAGGTCTTGAAGAATTCCTGGCTGTATGCAAAGTAATCGGGAGTGAAGCCCCAGAAATTCATACTAACCGGAGTTGTGTCGGCTGTTGCTGTCCATTCGCCATTGTCGTCGATGTATTTCACTTCTCCGTCAATGCGCTGAATCTTGGTACGTTCTACTACGGAAGTCAACAGATTCTTGTCGTTTGTTTCACAGATACCACGAGAAACGGTACCGCTTTCGCTCAGGGTGTTACCTACACGGAAACCTACCATTGAATAGGTGTTTTTAGATCCTTCAGGAAGATTTGCAAGGAATTTGCCCATTACCTGGAATGAGTCACGGCCATAGAAGTCGTCACAGTTGATTACTGCAAACGGTTCTTTAATAACATCGGCACCCATCATGACTGCATGGTTGGTACCCCATGGTTTGGTGCGGTCGGCAGGACAAGTGAAACCTTCGGGCAGTGCGTCCAAAGCTTGGAATACCATTTCGCAAGGGATGTGTCCTTCGTACTTGGAAATGATTTTATCGCGGAAATCTTGTTCGAAATCTTTGCGGATAACAAAAACGAGTTTGCCGAAGCCGGCGTTAATGGCATCATAGATGGAATAATCCATAATAGTTTCGCCGTTAGGACCCAGTCCGTCCAATTGTTTGAGGCCACCATAACGGCTACCCATACCGGCTGCCAATAAGAATAATGTAGGTTTCATAGTCTATTTATTTAAAAATTGATATTCTGACTACAAAGCTACAAAAATATATGAATGAAAATGTATTTGTGAGAGGAAAAAGAAAAAAACGTTCTTTTTTTGAATTTTAATATCGATAAAATGTATTTTTCCGAATAATATTCCTATCTTTGCGCCATCAGTTTGAATACTAAAGTATTAAAATATATATCCCTCAATGATTGTGGAGGACATTACGATGTGATATCGGGGTGTCCTCATTTTTTTTGCCCCTTCCTCTATTAGAAGGGGTAGCCGATAGCGAAGTGAAGGCCAAGGCCGTCTTTGAACTTCGGTATATTGTAATAGCCGCTTTTTCCGGTGTCGTAGGGGGCATGCAGGGCGATACCCAAATCGAGGCGGATAACCAGGAAGGTCAGGTCATAACGCAATCCTACGCCGGTGCCGAGCGCCACACTTTTTGCAAGGTTCCGCATGGTGAGTTCTCCACCGGGACGCGCTTCGTCTTTTTTCATCAGCCATACATTGCCCGCGTCAAGGAAAGTGGCGCCATATAGGTCGCCCAATATAGGGAAACGGTATTCTATGTTGGCTTCCAGTTTCACGTCGCCTGTTTCGTCAATATATCCATAGCGGTTGTCTGCGTTGGGGTGGAAAGTACCCGGACCGATGGAGCGGACTGTGAATGCACGTATACTGTTGGCGCCTCCGATATAGAACTGTTCGCTATAGGGGGCGACGGTCTGGTTGCCGTATGCATAGAGTATTCCTCCCATCAGGCGGGTGGCTATGTGTTGCTTTTCTCCTACTTTGAACAGGCAGCGGACTTCCGAGGTCATTTTAAGGAATTGTGCGAAGGGGCTTCCCAGCAGTTCTTTCCCTTTTTCCTTCATTCCTTTGCCGAAGGCGGCATAAACAAGTGAAGTCACATTGCCGGCAGAGGTGAAGGAGGTTTCCCACCATAAGTTATGCCGTTTTTTCAGGGGGGCGTTGTCATAAGTAAAGGTATAGCTCATGGCTGGGATAAACTGATTTCCCAAACTGAGTGCCAGTGACTTGTTTACATTGATAATGGAATCGAATTCACTGGTGGTATGTTGCAGGGTATTGAACGTAAGCCTGAAAGGGGTTACTGTGTGTTTCCAGGTGCGCGATGGCTGGAAATCATAACTGACGGTTCCGCCAAAAGATAACATCTTGAAGAAGCGGGCACGGTTCAGCTGGTCCACATAGAGCTTGAAAGAGGTATGAGAGGGAAACAGTAAGCGGTTCGACTTGTTCTTCCACGGCAGTAACAGGCGTGGATAATCCAGTGAGAAGGATGCTCCCAGTTCATACGAATTCATTTTTGACTTGTCTCCAGCCACACTGTTGGATGCGGTTTGCCATTCGTAGGACCCTTTCAGTTGGAAAGATAGTTTGGCGGCTGTGCGCATAAAGTTGCGTCGCGACAAACTGAAGATGGCTCCCGGGCCTGTCTGGTCGGTGCTCTTGGTTGTGACATTGAATTCCAGCTCTCCGTCGTAGGGAAGGTCGAACATGGCATTTACCTTGATGTTCAGGGTGTCACAGTCGGGCAGGGTGTCTTTGGGTGTGTAGCGGAATTCTGCATATTTAAAGATTCCCAAGCGTGCCAGTGCTTCTTGGGTATAGGTTTGGCGTATCTGGGAGTATAGTTGTCCTTCTTTATATAGGAAACGTCTGCGCAAGACCTGTTCGCGGATACCGGGTTTCTTGCCATGATAATGGATGGTCATATCTGCAAAGGTCAGTGAGTCTGTCGGTTGCTCTCCCTTATATCCTGTCAGGTAAACAGAGGTCTTTCCTATATAATAAGGACGGCGTGCTTCTGCCGGCACTCCTTTTTGCGGCACTACCTGCAAACTTACAAAACCGGGATTGCGCAATGTGTCTGCGCGGAAGGTGGTAAACTCGGGGCGGAAATAATAGTATCCGTTATTTCTGAAAAGAGTACTTAGCCGCTGGCGTTCTTCTTCCAGTTTCAACACGCTGAAGTTGTCTCCTTTGCGTAATATGCGCTGGTTGTAGGTGGCACGAATCAGGCTGTCGGCCCGTATCGGATATTTGAGGTAGGCAATAGAGTCCAGATAGTAAGGATTGGCCATATTGATTTCATAGTTGAGCTTTGCTTTTCGGGGGTTCTTCAGGGTGTCGACCGAATAGGAGACAGAGCCATTGAAGAAGCCATAATCACGCAACAAGTTGGTCGCTACCTTTACACGGGTTTCGGGATTGACGGTGGAGATATAAACCGGGGTGGAGCCTAGCTTGTTGAATATCCAGCGGCCCAGTCCCTTCTTTTCCTGGTATTTCACAAAGTCATTATATATCCACAAACCGAACGGAATGGGAAAGCGCAGGGAGTTGCTTCCCAATATGGCGTTATTGGGAGGGTAGGACAGGGCTGCCTCTACTTCTTCCAGAGTTTGCACTCCGGCGGGAGTTTTGTCTTCGTTGATAACGTTCATGTTCTTTACGCCTACGTAAAGAGTTTCGCCTTCGGGCAGGTTCTTTGTGGTGGAGCAACCCGCCAGCAGGCATAGAAAAGCTGTCAGCAACAGCTGGTTAACGTGAAGTTTTCTCTTTCTTATCCTTGTCATTTTTATCAATCTTTCTTTTTCCTGAATATAAATAACTCACCCAGATGGCTCATCTTCTTTCGCAGAACGATACCGACGCCTGTTTCGATGATTTCACCTTCGAGCACACTCTCGTAGTTTTTGTCGTGGAACACCTTGATATATCGGGTACCGCTATTGTCCAGACGATATTCGACGGAGACGTTGTCGATAAATGTTTCATCTTGCTGGGCGGTATTGCCGGTAGACACTTTTCCGCCGATAACGATGCGGAAACGGTTATTCCAGAAACGTTTGGCAAACTGGAAGTTGTAATCTGTACGCTTTCCGCCGTCTTCGGCATTGTCGACGGTTTCCATGCCTAGGCTGATGTCGAGGGCTTTTCCTGCAATATTCGAAATTTCGCTTTGCAGGAAGGAGTTGAGGGCATTGTTCATATTGAATCCTCCGGTAGAGTTGCCTTCTGCCATATACATACCGGTGACAAGCATGGTTACGGCCAGTTTGCCCCGTTCTTCTGGACTCATGGCGGTAAGCTGGTCTTGCACGGAGGCGTCTTCGGGGGCTGAAAGGGTAAAGGCCAGTCCCAGGTTTTCCAGTCGTTGGCTCAGGGCGATACCTACATCGAAGCTGACCATGCGGGGGCTTTGTCCGTCCTCGCCCACAGTGGCGCGCACTCGCTCTGTGGCGGTGATACTGAGTTGGGGGTTCATCACGTTGCCTGTCCATTCCACATAGCTGCCGTTCTGGATATTGAACGTCTTGAGCGGAATGACCGGGATTTCATATTTCATTTCACCGCTGATGAGCGAGTAGCGTCCGTTCAGCAGCATCTCGCCTTGCGGGGTGTATTGGAAAGAAAGGTCTCCGCCTCCTTCGAGCAGCATATAGTTGGAACCATCCGGTGTGATATCGACATGTGCTTGAACGGCTTGGTCGATATGCATTGTCATGGCGATATCCATGCCATTGATGGACACCGGCTGGATGGTTTCGTTCGCCACTTCAGTGGTGTCATTGAAGTTGACGAAAGTCACCATGTCTCCCAAACGGTCGTTTACGGTCAGCGGGGAGTCTTTCATCACATAAGTGAAATCTGTCTTTCCCAATATATTCATATTGCCCCGCATCATGAGGGCGTCTACGGGGCCGCGGAGAGTGGCGTCGAAGTCTACATACATCTTGCCGTATACCATGGCCCGTTTGGTGCGGGGAGCATTCAGTAGTTCGTAGTTCCGGGCCTTCATCTTCAAGTCGGTAGTCATACGCTCCAGATTGGAGAAGTCCACATGACCGTTGATAGTGAAAGGATTTTTTCCTTTGGTGAAGATATCGAAGTCCTTAAACATCATTTTGCTGTTGACCATCTGTACCGGCTCGTTGTCGAAGCGGAAGAGTGCAGACAGTTCGGGCATGAACATTGATACGGAGTCGAGTGACAGTTCGCCATTGAGCAGAGGCTTGGAGGGGTCTCCCTTCATGGCCAGTGTTCCGTCAATGTCGCCGTTCAGTTCCACCATATTGTCGGGGATGAACGGATTAATGACATTCAGCGGGAAGTGTTCGAGCGCAACATCTGCACTCAGGCTGCCTTTGCCGTCGGCTGTGGGCAGATAGATACCGCCGAGGTGGGCTATCTCTTTGTTATTGTGGCGGATGTATCCGTCTACGTGGTGGTCTTTCTCGTCGCCGGGCAGATATACGCCACTAAATTCCCAATTGCCGAGTGGGTTGCCTTCATATTTGAATTCATCGACTTTCAAGTCACTGCTCACCATCATGTAGGGGCCGGATTCGATATAGTGCGTTTCTGCTCCAATCCATCCTTCCATATCAGGCATATAAGGCAGGATACGGCGGAACTCTTTCAGATTGATTCGGGAGAGCTCGACTGTCATGTCCTGACTGGCAATGGTATCTTCGCGATTGGTATAGAAGCTGAGGCCCGTACCTGCATCGTCGTGCAGATGGAGATTGGCATGGATGCGTCCGCGGTCTGTCAGGAAGATATAATTATCCCTGTTGACCGTGAAAGGACGGTAAACCAATGTCGGATGTTCGGGGAAAAGACGTAGACGGATTCCCCGACGTCGTAAATCGGCCTGCACTCCCATATAGACGCCTTGCTCCTTGCGGGCGTTGAGGTACTGAATGAGCAGTTGTGCCTGATTGGTACCGATGTTTCCTTCCAGGCTGACATCGTAAGCTTCTTGGTTAAGCTTCGGTCCGTTGACAACTCCACTTAGGAATTTGATGCCTTCCATGTCTTGCTGTACGTCAAGATAAATTGTATCCAAGACAATGCTGTCTGTGCTCAGACTATAAAGGAATGCTTCTCCGTTCAGCCCTTCTGTCGGAGAGGAATCCATATCCATAAAAAGTTTCCGGTAGGAGATGCCCATCATGGAAAGGTAATTGCAGACCGGATTATCCTGTCCTGAAGTGACGCGTAAACACAATCCGGGCAGATATTGTTTCAACTCTTCCTGGTCGATATGTTTATGCTCCCACTGTTCGGAGAGTTTCTTCATCAATATCTCTGCCTGGCGGGATAAGCGTGTGATGTGCCCGGCTCCTTCCAAAGAGAGGTCGAAATCACCGGCACGCAAATACATCCGGGTAGAATCGCTTGCTGTGGCAAATCCCAGTAAAAGGTCTTTGGGATGAGATGTGCGTTTGGGCGTGATGACGGTGATATTGGCCATGGATGCATCCACGGAATATTTGTTAGCCATATCCGTTGCGAGGTGGACGGTAATATTTTGCGAAGTCTGCATGCGCTCATTCATCAAGTGCAATGCCTGCCAGTCCATGCGGTCGATATCCAGCTTCAGCGTGGCTGCCGCATTATGCGGCTTCAGGCTGCCATCGAGGTGTGCCCGTATATCCATTACTTTATTATTGATTAATAAAGCAGTGTTGATGATATGTTTTTCGAGTCCGGCAGAAAGTTGGATGCCCGACAGGATATAATTGCCGTAATGGAAACGGTCGATACTGCCCGAGGCACTGAAGGTGGTTCGGGGAGACATGAAGTCCAGTCCTTCTCCTTTGACACCAAGGCGTGCGGATACTGCAAAGAGTGAGTCTTGCGGCAAGAATCGGTGCAGGTTCAGATTATTGACGGCAACATCGGCTTCATAGGCCTCGCGTGAAAGGTCGTACTTGGCATAGAGCCGGGCGGCATGTTCCATTTTGAAATCATCTGTAATGGAGATGCTGTCATTATACACGGTGATGGGGATGGTGTCGATGACTGCCAATATGCGTGCGTCCGGTTCTTTCAACAAAAGGTCTGTACCCATTTTGGAGCCCGACATGCTGAATTTACCTTCCAGGCGTGTGCCGTTAGGGATGGCAATACCTTCGGCAAGAGCACTCAGAAAATCCATGTTCCCCACTTCCGTTTCGAGTGTAATGTCTCCTCCGCGTTTCAGCGTATCGGTCAGATGGGTTAATTCGCCTTTGGCAAAAAGCTCCAATGCGCCGGGAAGTTCGGCACTCAGAGTGGTCAATTTGAGTTGGTTGAGGTCACCGTCCACTCCTGTACGGATGCGTAAGGGTTCGGCTGGGTATTTCTGTACGAAATGTTCGTCCATACCGCCTACCAAACGTATGATGTCCTGTTTGCCTATATCAGCCATTAACCGGGCGGATAACCGTCCTTTACTTTTCATTTCGAATACGTCCCAATCGATGGATGCATTCAACTCGAAGTCCGAATCGGAGGTGGTGAGACGCAAAGAAGGGATACGGAGCGATTTCTGGTTGGAGAGCAATCGTCCTTGGGTGGATAGAAGTTCCAGTCCTGAACGCTCCTTTAGCACAAACCGGTTGATAATGGCTTTCATGTCACGGCCCTCATAATGAAGAGAGTCGAGTTGCACACCGATGCCGGTCAGTGCGATATGAGAAGGATCCAATCCTCTCAGGGCAATGCTGTCGGGCGGGAGAAGAGACGGTGCTCCCGAATCATAGTTCACCTGTCCGTTTTCTATTTTAAAACTTTGAAGGGAATAGGCGGATTTATGCAGGTCTATCAATCCGTTGCGCAAAGATGCTTTTGACAGCGATGTGCTGAGCGCGAGACTGTCAAGCGGCATCTGCAAAGCGAAAGACACATTTTGCAAGTCGATGTCCTGCAGGATTATTTTCCAGTAGGTGGTATCGGTTTTGGTGGTGTCGGCAGCTGTGGTGTCATTCAGGCAAAGAGACAAGTCGGTGTCTTTGAGCAGTACTTTGTTCACTATGGCTGTTTCGGGGTCGAGTGCCACACCGTGGCTGGATATAAACAATTCACCAAGAGTTCCCCGCAACTGCATCCCATTAATCAGGTCATTGGAATTGACGGTGGCCTCTTTGAGGGAGATACCATCTACTTCCACTTGCTTTTTCAGCAATGGCAACAACTGGACATTTACCTGAAGGCGCTTTACGCTGAGCAGCGTATCGTTGTGCAGGGAAGACGCTTCCACATCATTCACCACCAAGTTGAGCGGAAAAGATAAAGAGATTCTTCCCACCCTTATATTCATTCCGGTTGATTCAGAGGCATATGAAGCCGCTTTGTCCACCAGGAAATTCTGTATGGGGGGCAAATAAATCAGTATACATAAAAGAATGAACAATATGAAAGGAGAGGCTACCGTCCACATTGTCCAACGGATATATTTCTTTTTCATCGTGTGTTTTGTACAAACGTTTCTGCAAACTTAAACAAATTTATCGGCATATTAGTTGAATGTATCTGCCTTTTATCTTTTATTCTTGATAATTTTATCTTTTCGTCCATGTGCTATTGCACTTTATACTCACTTGGCGACATTCCGGTGTGATGTTTAAAATATTTCCCAAAAAAGGAAGGGTTGGGGAAATTCATGTAATAGGCTACTTCCTGAATGGACATGACCGAATATTTAAGTAATGCTTTTGCTTCCAGAATTACATATTCGTCAATCCACTCACCGGCTGTTTTTCCACTAACTTTCTTTACCACGGTAGAGAAGTGTTTCGGACTTAAAAACAACTGTTCGGCATAGAAGTCCACCCGTCTTTCCTTGCGATGGTGTTCGGTCAGTAAATTAATGAATTGGTTGAATAGTATTTCTTCGCGTTTCATGGATTTGGGGTTGGCTGCCAAAAACTCCGGTTGCCTGCGATGCAGGATGGAACCTAATTTATAAAGATAGGCACCCATCAGCCGCCGTACAATCTCTGTGCGGAAATTATCGTTCCGGTCAATCGTTTCTTCTATTAATGTGTAGAAAGCCTCCAGCTCTTTTACCTCCTCATCCGTCAGGCTGAAAATAGGTTGTTCTTTCAATGAAATAAAGAAAGGCATGAAACTGTTCAGGTTGATATACATTTCTTTTAAGAAATCGGATGAAATGAGGAACATCTGGGTTTGATGCATGCCCGGTTGGGGTATTGATTGAAGGATGTCGCCGGGAGCGCAAATCACCAAATCGTTTTTAGTCGTGTTGTATTCACGCAAGTTGATGTTGATGGTTGCACTTCCTTGTTTCCGCACTGCGATGATGATACCGTCGAGGCGGAGAGGATATCTGAATATAGAATTGACATCCGGAATATAATATTCTGTATTGTCTATTATAAAATCATTGCCTATACCCTTCATGGCAGCGTTCAGTTTGCGGATGAGGGCAATGGATATATTTCCAATTTCTTGTTCCATATCTCTTAATTTTGCTTCAAAAATATAAATCAATAATCATATAGCAATCCTTTTTGTCTCCTTTATATGTTTTTTTAATTGAATTTGGCGGAAGCATCTGCCAAGTGACTGTCAATAACCCGCTAATATTCTTAATTCTTTCTAAAAGGGTAAGGATGGCAAACTATTTGTATGTAATAACCTGTATATTTAACAACAAAATTATAAAGAACAAAACTATGTCAATGTATTGGATATTATTTATTGGAATTGCGATTATTAGTTATATCGTGCAAGCCAGTTTGCAGAGTAAGTTTAAGAAATACTCTAAGATGCCACTGTCAAACGGTATGACCGGAAAAGAAGTGGCAGAGAAAATGTTGCATGACAATGGTATTTATGATGTCAGGGTGACAAGTACTCCGGGAATGTTGACCGACCACTATAATCCGGCTAACAAAACGGTGAACCTGAGTGAGGGGGTATATGGAAGCAACAGTGTGGCTGCCGCCGCTGTAGCTGCCCATGAGTGCGGACATGCCGTACAGCACGCCCGTGCCTATGCTCCGTTGAAAATGCGTTCTGCTCTTGTTCCGGTGGTTCAGTTCTCATCATCTATCATGACTTGGGTGTTGTTGGGTGGAATCCTGATGGTAAATACTTTCCCGCAGTTATTGCTCGCAGGTATCTGTTTGTTTGCCATGACTACCCTATTCAGTTTTATCACCTTACCGGTAGAAATAAATGCAAGTCAGCGTGCATTGGTATGGTTGAGTAAGGCAGGCATTACCAATTCCTATAATCACCATGCGGCGGAAGATGCATTGCGTTCGGCTGCTTATACTTATGTAGTAGCTGCGCTTAGCTCACTGGCTACATTGGTTTATTATATTATGATTTATATGGGACGCCGGGAGTAAACGGAAATTGATAACTGTTATAAGGTGAGCGGAGAAAGGAAGAATGTTCCTTCTCCGCTTTTTTATTTAATAAATAAATAGTATTTTTGACGTTCGCGAAAGAAAGCATAATATGTTGTAGATAAAGTTGTATAAAAATGATAGATGAGAAAGAACTGATATTAAGCGTCAAATCAGGTTCGGAGTGTAGCTATAAAGCTCTTTACGAATTATGGGTGTCTAGATTGTATCGATTTGTCTATCATTATGTTAAATCGGAAACGGTAACGGATGATATAGTGCAGGAAACTTTTTTGAGAATTTGGAACAATCGTAGTAAATTAGATCCTGAATGTTCTTTTAAGTCGTATCTTTTTACAATATCCTATCGATTGCTGTTAAAGGAGATACATCGTCAATTGAATAATCCTGTAATGGCAGAGTTTATAGATTATCAATCGGAACTGGCAACTGCTACAGATGAGGCAGAGAGAAAATTGGAATTTGACCTTTTTCTAGTAGCATTAGAAAAAGCAAAGAAATTGCTGCCACCTCGTCAGCGAGAAATATTTGAAATGAATAAAGAATTGAATATTCCCATATTGGACATCGCAAAGAAACTGAATATAGGGGAACAAGTGGTACGTAATCAGTTATCTGCATCTTTAAAACTAATCAGAACTGAAATGTCTGGATACTTAAAATTTTTATTGGTCTTTTGGGGTGACTTTTAGATTTATATTTTACTTCATTTTTGTTTTTGAATAGCTGATTGCTTTTTTCATGAATCATCATTGTTTGTTTCTTGTGATCTATAGCACTTTTTTATATTATGCTTTATAACATATAAATTCGTATGTTATATTTAAGCCGTATACGGATATTACTAATAAATAGTAGATATACATATATGGATAATAGAATTAGTGCTTTATTAAAAAAATATCATTCTAATGAAATATCATTGGAGGAACTGCGGGTATTGACCGGCATGATTAATAATATCTCTAATGAAGAATTATATATGGTTCTTAATAAACATTGGGAGGAGTATGATGATTACCTTCCTTTGTCACATGAGAAAATGAATGCTTTGTATAAAAATGTGCAGTCAAAGAAAAAAACTCCTCTTATTATAAATATGAAGCGTTATTGGTTGCATATTGCAGCTTCGTTGCTCCTTTTATTGGCAAGTAGTATTTCTGTGTTATTTTATATGCAGTATCAGGATATGCAGGAAATAGCGGAGCAGAACATTATAATAAATTCTGGTGAATACGGTTCTTCTTCAGTTTTACTTCCTGATGGAACTAAAGTCCGTTTGAATTCTAGATCATCACTTTCTTACCAACATGATTTTGGACAAATAGAACGAAGGGTAAAACTTTCGGGGGAAGGCTATTTTGAAGTGCAACGGGATGAAAAGAAACAATTTGTTGTAACGACTAACTTTATGGATATCACAGTATTGGGAACTACTTTTAATGTGTATGCTTATGAGAATAAAAATTTTCAAGAAATGACGCTTGTGGAAGGAGCTGTTTGTGTGGCAACGAATCATCCTCCCTATAAGACCTTGCACGTAAAGCCCAATGAAAAAGTAACTTATGACAAACGCACTGGTGAATTGAATCTGGAGTCGACTCGAAATAGAATTGAAACAGTATGGATAGAGAAGAAATTAGTCTTTCGGCATGACAGTTTGAAAGATGTCTTTAAATGCTTGGAACGGAAATTTGGTGTGACTTTCACTGTGAATGATGAGAATATACTGAAAGATGTCTATACTGGAGTTTTTGATGAGGAAAATATTGAAAGTATATTGCGGATTTTGCAAGTACACTATGGATTTGAATATAAAATAGAAAATGCTGATATAAGTATCAGTTTGAAATAACCCAATGTTTAATCTTTAAAATAATCGTAGTATAATGAAAACATAGTATTTATAAAAAATGCTCCGAATAATTTGCAGATTATCCGGAGCGGTGTCTGGTATGGCCTACCATAAACTATGCGGTAACATAGTTTGATAAACTAATAACCAAAAATTAAATAATATGAAAAATCAAAATCAATTGATTACTTCTTTCTACAAAGGTAAGGGAAAAAAGGGATTTTTACGTCCTCTTGCTCTATCTTTTTTTATGTTGGCATCTATTGATGCTTCGGCGCAAGTCGGAAAAGTAAGTTTAGATATAAATAATGTTTCGGTAAAGGAATTCTTTTCTGCGATTGAAAAACAAACATCTTATCATTTTTCTTATCGTGATATAGAAATTCAAGATAAAGAAGCTGTTACGGTTTCTTCTAAAGATGAAGAAATAAAAAAACTATTGGTGAGAGAACTTTCACAAAGAAATTTAACTTATCGGGTTTCTGGCAATAAGATAATTGTTACTCCTGTGAAGCAGGAAAGCGGAAAAAGGATAACAGTGAAGGGGATAGTGAAGGATGCTAATGGCGAAGCTTTGGTTGGAGTAACTATAAGATTGGAGTCGGATAAAACTATAGGTGCTATTTCTGACTTTGAGGGTAATTTTATGTTACCGGATGTTCCTAAAGGAGATAAACTCTTAGTATCGTATATTGGGTATAAAGATCAAACGATTCTAGCTCAAGATAATATTGTGGTTAATGTGGTGTTAAAGGAAGATACACAAACTCTTGAAGAGGTAGTTGTAGTTGGCTATGGTACTCAAAAGAAAATCAATTTGACCGGTGCAGTGGAAAGTGTAAGTTCAGAAACATTGGAAAACCGTCCCATAAAAAGTGCCACAGACGCTCTTCAAGGAGCAGTTTCCGGACTGACTGTTACATCGGGAACAGGACAGCCAGGTGAATTTGCCAGTTTTAAAATTAGAGGAAATACATCTATAAATTCTGCCGGTGCATTGGTTATTATTGATGGTCTTCCCGGTGATATTAATTTGGTGAATCCACAGGATATTGAATCTATATCTGTTTTGAAAGATGCGGCATCTGCTGCTATATATGGTGCCCGTGCTGCCGAAGGCGTTGTGTTAGTGACAACACGCGCAGGAAAAAGTGAAAAAGTAAAGGTAGAATATTCTGGAAACTTTTCTTTTAATAAGCCCACTAGATTGCCTAAAAGTAATACGGGGCTCAATCATGCGTTATTGTCGAATGAAGCTTTCAAGAATGCAGGTTTGGCAGTTCAATTTCCAGAAGATGCCATTGTTGCTTTAAAAGATCCTTCTATTTCAGCAATAGCCAAAGGAAATGATTGGATATATACTGATAATATGGATTGGATTGGTACCATGATGGATAATAGTTTCCAACAAACTCATAATCTGACAATATCAAAGGCGGCCAAAGGACTTAAATATTTATTTTCGGCAGGATGGCTTGATCAAAATGGTATGTTTTCTGAATATGGTCCTGATAATTATGATAGAGTGAATCTGCGTTCTAATATTAGTTTGGATATTATTCAAGATAAACTGATACTGGACAGTAAAATAACCTATTTGCAGACTAATAAGTTATATCATCCTCAGTTTGCTGGTTGGTCAATTCCTTATATTACATTTATACAGGCGGGGCCTAATATGCCTATATATGATCCAAATGGAAATTATTCTCGCTATAGGATGCAGGCCAATCCCATTCAGGCACTTAGAGAAGGCGGTGAAGGCCGTAACAGGCAGCAGACAATAGAAGGAGTGTTTACGCTGAGTTATAAGCCTATAAAAGGACTTACACTGAAGGCGGTAGGAGGTGCTACTATTAGAAATCGTCAAATAAAGGAATGGAGAAGACAATATGGAAAATATGGGCCTAACGGATTAATCTCAATGGGAGCCGGACAATCGGGACCTAATAAGATTTCTCAAGAGTCTCAGACAAGCCGTTATTTGACAGGGCAATTATTGGCAGAATATAAATTAAAGTTAGATAAGCATGACCTGAACGTATTAGGTGGTTGGTCTGCTGAAGAACAACTTTATGAGAATCTGGGAGGTATTAGGACTAATATCGTTGGTAATGAGGTTCCGGCTTTGAACTTAGGAGCTACTGAAGGATGGAGTAATAGCGCTGATGAAACGGAATGGGCTTTGTTGTCAGGCTTTATGCGTTTGAATTATGCTTATGCTGATAAATATTTGTTTGAAGCCAATTTCCGTGCGGATGCTTCCTCTCGTTTCTCTAAGAAAAATCGTTGGGGAATATTTCCTTCATTTTCTTTGGGATGGCGCATCACAGAAGAAGAGTTTATGAAAGAACAGAAGGTATTTAGCAATTTGAAACTAAGAGCTTCATGGGGACAATTGGGTAATCAGAATGGATTAGGCTTATATGATCATATTGCACAATATGTAGTATCCGGTTATTATCCTTTTGGAAATGAACTGGGGCAGTGGGCGTCTGTTCAAAAATTGCCTTCCGAGGAGCGTACTTGGGAAACGGTAGAGATGTTTAATGTTGCATTGGATATGGGCTTTCTTGATAATAGACTGTCTGCAACTGCCGAGTACTTTATCAAGCGCAACAAAGATATGCTTGTCTCCATTGAAATGCCAAGTGTTATCGGTATTACTGTACCTACCGGAAATAATGGTGAGCTGGAAGTGAAAGGATGGGATTTTTCTATAGGATGGAAAGACAGTATCGGAGAGTTGGATTATGGAGTACGTTTTAATATCTCTGACCAAAAAGATAAGTTGGTTGATTATGGAGTGGAATATAAGGATTTTACAGCCGGTGTAAATCAAAAAATGCAAGGCTACTCTTTGGGTTCCATTTTTGGATATAGAACAGATGGATACTTTACGAGTGAAGACGAAGTGAAGAATTCTGCTGTTATTAATCGTTCTGTAGTTGGAGTAGGTGACATTAAATATGTTGATAAGGATGGAGATGGTAAAATTTCTGCTCCCAAGGATCTGGAATACTTAGGAACGACTACACCACGTTTTGTCTTTGGGTTAAATCTGAATGCAAATTGGCGCGAATGGGATTTTGGAGCAGTATTCCAGGGAGTTGGGAAACGGAATTTCTATCTGGCACAGGAAATAATGGCTCCTTTCTCTGTCACATGGGGGAATTTTTCTTATGAAATGCATAATGATTATTGGACGCCTGAGAATCCGAATGCTGCCCTGCCTCGTCATTATGCGGGAAGTGGTCATAATTACCAAATTTCTGACCATTGGTTGCAAAATGCAGCGTATTTGAGAATGAAAAACCTTCAATTAGGATATTTGTTCAAAAAAGAATTGATTAATAAGATAGGTATAGAGCGCCTTCGTATCTATTTTAGCGGTGAAAATCTATTTGAATTCAGTAAGTTGAATAAAAATTTTGATCCAGAATTGACCAGTACTAGTGGATATATTTATCCAATTATGCGTAGTTTTTCTTGTGGTATAAATTTAACCTTTTAGATTTGAGAAAAAAATGAAAAAGATACTATATACTTTATTGTTGGCAACTCTTTGTGTGAATAGTGGTTGCAGTGATTTTTTAGATAGGGAACCTAAGACGACTTTGTCTCCTGGTACATTTTGGAAAACAGAATCTGATTTAAGACTGGCGCTGAATATCCTATATCAGAATATGAATCGCTCTTATACATTAGATAATCAATCTATCGATTGTTTTGCTGCTGTGGGGAATCATGTAAGTAGTGGCAGTTTGACTGCTAGTAATACAGATGATGTTTGGACTAAATCTTATAAACAGATTCGTATTATCAATGATTTCTTCGAAAATTACGAGAGAGCCCAAGTTTCTGAAGCAATAAAGAGACGTTATTTAGGTGAAGCGCGTTTTTTTAAAGCTTATTATTACTTTAATCTGATTAAAAGATTTGGAGATGTACCTTATATTAATCATACCTTAGATATGGAGTCGCCTGAACTTTGGGGACCTAGAGTTGAGAAAAAAGAAATTCTGGATGATATTTTGGAAGAATTACTTTTGGCTGAACAGGATGTTCCTGTGAAAAGTGCGATAAAGGCTGATGTAGGAAGAATAACGAAAGGTGCTATTTAAGCTTTAACTTCACGCATAGCATTATATTATGGTACTTATTATAAGTTTCGTGGACAAGAAGACTACCGGCAGTATCTTACTATTGCCCGTGATGCGGCAAAGCGTCTGATTGATTCTAAAGAATATGTAATTTATAAGGATTATCGTAACTTGTTCCTGCTGCCGGGAGAGGATTCGTCTGAACATATTTTGTCGTATAGATATTCAGAGGATGCCAATACTTATAATCCTCGTATCAGAGGGGTTATAGTGGATTTTATCCAGGAGCCGACAAAATGGTTGGCTGATGCGTTTTTGTGTAAGGATGGATTGCCTTTGGATAAATCTCAATATAAAGTTGAGTATTTGCCGTTGGGTAAAGAATTCGAGAATCGTGATCCCCGTATGGCTTTAACAATATGGAAACCAGGGGATTCCTTCTTAGGAGCTCCTTTTGTGCCTAACTTGTCTAATCAGACAAAAACAGGTTATATGTTTAAGAAGTATGGGGATGAAGGTTCATATTCCAATATACGTTCTCAAATTGATGAAATATTGATGCGTTATGCAGAAGTCCTTTTAAATTATGCAGAGGCTACTTATGAGTTAAATGAAAGCATTTCGGATAGTGATTTGGACATTTCCATTAATGAAATAAGAAGACGCTTTGATTCTGACCCGAATTGTTTGCCTGGTCTTACTAATATTTTTGTCACGTCGAATAATTTGAATATGCGAGAAGAAATCAGACGTGAAAGAAGAGTGGAAATGGCTGCTGAATCGTTGCGTTATGATGATTTGATTCGTTGGAAGGTAGCAGAGGCAGAGTTGCCTCAAGAAATTTTGGGAGCTAAGTTTGATCAGGAAACTTATCCGAATGTTGTACCTGATAAAGATATTAATTTGAATGAAGATGGCTTTATCATCGTTCAAAGCAAGAAATCAAGGACTTTTGACGTTGAAAAGAATTATCTCTTTCCTTTACCGCTACGCGAACTGTCTTTGAATCTGCAACTTACACAAAATGAGGGTTGGGATTAATAATGTATATTCTTAAAAAGGAACTGTAATGATATTATTTAATAAGAAAAAGTTGGCTCCGCTGGGATTGGCTTTGTTTGCAGCCAGTGTGTCAGCACAAGAAAAGCCCAATATTATTGTTTTTTTAGTCGATGATATGGGACTGATGGATACCTCATTGCCTTTTATTGTCGACGAACAGGGAAATCCGGTGAGGCAACCTCTTAATGATTGGTATCGGACTCCTAATATGGAACGTCTGGCCAAACAAGGAACAAGGTTTTCTACCTTTTACGCTCAGAGTGTGAGTTCTCCTTCTAGAGCATCTTTGATGACAGGGCAGAATGCTGCCCGTCATCGCACAACAAATTGGATTAATGCGGAGAGTAACAATCGTACTCCGTTCGGTCCGAAAGATTGGAACTGGAAGGGGTTGACTGCGGAAGATATGATATATCCGGCTGTAATGAAAAAAGCCGGATATAAGACGATTCATGTAGGCAAAGCTCATTTTGGTTGTATGAATAGTGAAGGGGAGAACCCTACTCGAATTGGTTTTGATGTGAATATTGCAGGCTCTTCTATCGGGCATCCGGGAAGTTATCATGGTGAAAATGGATACGGATGGATAAAAGGTCAAAAAGCAAGGGCAGTACCTGACTTGGAAACATATCACAATACATCGACTTTCCTTTCGGATGCATTGACATTGGAAGCAGGAAAGGAAATGGAAAAAGCCGTTTCTGCTAGACAGCCTTTTTATCTTAATTTAGCTCATTATGCAGTGCACGCTCCTTTTGAAACGGATGCTCGATTTATAAAAAACTATCAAACTGGTGATAAGAATGAACAAGCAAAAGCTTTTGCCACACTGATAGAAGGGATGGATAAATCATTAGGAGATGTGCTGGATAAATTGGAGGATTTAGGTATTGCAGAGAATACTTTGATTATTTTTTTAGGAGATAATGGTGGAGATGCTCCTTTGGGCGGTCCTGCTGATTATGGTTCGTCTGCTCCTCTGAAAGGGAAAAAAGGTTCGGAATATGAAGGAGGAGTACGTGTTCCATTTATTATGAGTTGGGCGAAACCTAATTCAAATAATGTGTTTCAGCGTATGTATCCGATAGCAGAAGGCAAAGTACAGACACAGATGGCTACCATTATGGATGTCTATCCAACTGTACTTGCTGCGGCAGGTATTGATGTTCCTGAGAATCATGTGCTGGATGGAAGTGATTTGAAGAGATTACTTCAAGGAATACCGGATAAAAAACATCGGGATGATTTTTTGATGCATTTTCCACATGAACATAGAGGCAGTTACTTTACTACCTATAGAAAGGGGGATTGGAAGTTGATTTATTATTATCATCCAGAAAAAGATGGAAATCCTTCTTATAAACTGTTTAATTTGGCAAAAGACCCTTATGAAAAGGATGATTTGGCAAGTTCAGAACCTAAAATTGCAAAGAAAATGTGCAGACTGATGATAAAACGTTTACAAGAAGAAGAAGCTTTGTATCCGGTAGATAAAGAGAATAATACACTTTATCCCATTATACCGATAAGTGATTAAAAGTGGGCCGGAATTAGAATGATTTTTTTTGAAGACTGAATGATGCCGGATATTGACAAGTGATGTTGATATCCGGCATTTTCCTTTTCAGTCATTAGCATCGTCTGTCTTCATAATGACTTTATATTCAAGTCACTTAGTATCATTTCTCTCTTTTTATTCGTTTATTACAGAGATTTTTTCGTAATTTTGTGCCTCAAAATCAAATCAGAGAATCATTATGGCAGCAAAACCGGGTATTCCTAAAGGAACCAGAGATTTTTCGCCCGTAGAAATGGCGAAACGCAATTATATATTTAATACTATTCGTGAAGTGTTCCATCTTTTCGGCTATCAGCAGATTGAAACTCCTTCTATGGAGAACTTGTCTACTTTGATGGGAAAATATGGAGATGAAGGTGATAAACTATTGTTCAAGATACAGAATTCAGGCGATTACTTTTCGGGAATTACCGATGAGGAACTATTGAGCCGCAATGCTGTGAAATTGGCCGGCAAGTTTTGTGAGAAGGGGCTGCGCTATGATCTTACCGTACCCTTTGCCCGCTATGTGGTGATGCACCGCGATGAGATAAGTTTTCCTTTCAAACGTTATCAAATTCAACCGGTATGGCGCGCAGACCGTCCTCAGAAGGGACGTTACCGCGAGTTCTATCAGTGTGATGCCGATGTGGTGGGCAGCAATTCGCTGCTGAACGAAGTGGAACTTGTACAAATGATTGATCGTGTGTTCAACAAGTTTGGCGTGCGTGTTTCCATTAAGATTAATAATCGTAAGATATTAACGGGTATTGCCGAAATAATCGGTGAGGCCGATAAAATAGTGGATATTACCGTTGCTATCGATAAACTGGATAAGATAGGTTTGGATAATGTGAATGCGGAATTGGCTTCGAAAGGTATTCCACAAGAAGCGATTGATAAACTTCAGCCTATTATCTTATTGAGCGGTTCCAATGAGGAAAAACTTGAAACACTGAAAACGGTTCTGGCTGCCAGCGAGACTGGTATGAAAGGGGTGGAAGAAAGTGAGTTTATCCTGAAGACTGTTGCCTCTCTCGGAGTGAAGAGCGAAGTAGAGCTGGACTTGACGTTGGCTCGCGGATTGAATTACTATACCGGTGCTATTTTTGAGGTGAAGGCATTGGATGTGCAGATTGGCAGCATCAGTGGTGGAGGCCGTTATGACAACTTGACAGGCGTGTTTGGAATGGATGGAATGTCTGGAGTCGGTATTTCGTTCGGAGCAGACCGTATCTTTGATGTGCTGAACCAATTGGATTTGTATCCGAAAGAGGCTGTGAATGGTACGGAACTGTTGTTTGTGAACTTCGGAGAGAAGGAAGCTGCCTACTGTCTGCCTGTTTTGGCCAAAATGCGTGATGCCGGTGTACGTGCCGAGATTTATCCTGATTCAGCCAAGATGAAGAAGCAGATGGGGTATGCGAATGACAAGCAGATTCCGTTTGTTGCCATTGTAGGTGAAAATGAGATGGCTGAAGGTAAACTGACGCTGAAGAATATGACTACAGGTGAACAATCGTTGCTGACTCCCGATGAATTGTTGGAAGCAGTAAGAGGATAATAAGAAGAGATTTTATATTTTATTTATCACCGTAGCAGCTTTATCATGGGCTGCTACGGTGATATTTTTTATAGATGGCGTTCGGGATACAAATCGTTCCACCATTCAGGGCTGTCCTGCAACCAACGTGCAAACCATGCCATGATAGAGTTGTGCCATAATATTCGTTTCGGATAATCGGCAATGAAGTGGTTCTCGCCGTCTACGGTTACAAATTCGACAGTCTTGCCCAGAATCTTCAGCGCATTGAACAGTTGAATACTTTCTCCGATGGGTACATTGGTATCCACCGTTCCGTGTAACAATAACAAGGGGGTGTTGATTTTGTCGGCATTGAACAGTGAACCTTGCTTGGTAAACAGTTCCGGATTCTTCCAAGGATAGCTGTCGGCGGCAGCTATTGCATTATATGAATAGCCCCAATACCCTTCTCCCCAATAGCTTGTCACATTACTGATACCGGCATGTGAAACTGCTGCAGCGAAAATGTCGGTTTGTGTTTGCAGGTATTGTGTCATGAATCCGCCGTAGGATGCACCCAAGCAGCCGATTTTCTTGTCATTGACAAATGGATGTTCTTTGCAGAACTGCTTGGTGCCTTCGATGATATCGTCGGCTGTGCGTTTACCCCACGCGTTGACGTGGCGTGCCGAGAACTCTTGTCCGTAACCGATAGTTCCGCTCGGATTGATGACATATACTACATAGTCTCGTGAAGCAAACAGTTGTGCACAATAGGGATTGCTGATGCCACGTTCGGTAGGAGTCGTTCCACCATAATAATATACGATTAGCGGATACTTCTTATTGGGGTCGAAATTTGGAGGCAGACACATCATGCCCTGAATAGTGGTTCCGTCTGAGGCGGTGAAGTTCCAAGGTTCCGTCTTACCCAATTCAATCTCGTCCAATATCGGCTTCATGGGGTCGGCAAGCAGACGTGAAGTCTTCTTTTTCATATCATAAAGGTAGGCAACCCCCGCATTATGATTGCTTTGTCCGATATAGGCGGCGATGGAAGGGTTGTTCTCTGAAAGAGCAAAGGCACTGGTGACATCCGTTTCCAGATTGAGTTTCTCAAACTTCTTTGTTTGGGGAGAGTAACGATAGATATTTCTGCAATCTTCATCATTGGTATTGAAATAGATGCAGCCGTCACCTTTATTCCATTGCAGAGGATAGACAGTCGGGGCAAAATCTTTTGTTATCGGCTCAATGTGGCGGGTAGCCAAATCCATGATATAAGCCTGTGAGTCGAAGTCATTGGCAATAGGGTGGTTTCCGCAATTCTTGCCTATGCCTCCGAATGCTTCGGGACTTCCGGTCAACAGCAATTGTTTACCGTCGGGTGAATAACTTGCTCCTCCCATAAAGCGGTCGTTGATAAAGAGTGTATCGACAGCCAATGTTTCCAAATTGACTTGGTAAAGAGAACTTAATGAGAAAGGACGTTCTGTGATATTCTCTTTTGAAGTGCTATAAAGGATATACTTGCCATCGGGCGAGATGTCATTCAGGTAGGTACTGTGGTTACCGAAGGTGAGACGTTCGGATATACCCGTTGCCGGATTATATTTTGCCAAAAAGCTGCGGCGGCGTGAACCGGGAATGCGGTCGGCCGGACTTACGATGCGTTTTAGCGGCCCTTCCTCTTTTACTCCCTCTTCCGAAGGATGATAAATCAGATAGTCTTCATTTGGTGACCAAGTAAAACTTTCTTCCGGAATACCTCTCAGAATAGTCTCTTCTTTTAAAGTCAGCGGGTCGAGGGTGATTACATCATTGCCTTTTGCCGCCTGTACGGTATAATACAATTTATTACTTTTGGGCATCCAGCGCATACCTTCTTTGGCATTGGACAACAGAACTTTACCTGTCTTCAGCTCGGACAGCGTGGTATAGGTATAAGAACGTTTTAAAGAGTGGTTGTTCCAATAGCGTGTAAGCAGGTACTTGCCGTCGGGTGAGATGGATACGCCGATGACACGATTGCCGTAAACCGTGTTCGGGAGGGCAAAGCGTTTCTTCTGTTCGGGAGAAACAAAACAGGTTATTTCTTTAAATTTATCATCTTTGATGAGTTCACACTTTAAAGTAGGCTCTGCTTTATCCTCAGAACTGGAAAGTAGCTTGATGGTGATTTCGTAATCGGCTTCAGGTTCCAGACGGAGGTTGACTTCACGGGTAGAGGCGCCGGATATGCTGTCTTCAGCACTTTCTTTCGACATCTTTGATTCTCCGTTGATAAAGATTTCCCAACGGGCCGGTGAAGTGATTTTTAATTTCCCCGTCATGAAGCGTTCGGCACGCAAGGCGGTCTCCAATAAGTAGATACTGTTGTCTTTCTCTGCTTTGGGGAATGATAGGATTCCGGCAGTATCGGCATTCAGCACTTGAAAAGGAGCTCCGGCAAGGTCAAGCACAACTGGAGTTTTAAGCAAATCCTTGGCTGTGTGTTTTTCACCTTTCGGGTTGATGCTGTCATTCATAATCGGGGTGCGTACTGTAATGGCATCGCGCACCTTGAATTGGGTTAGTTTCTCTTGGGCTTGCAGGCAGGTACCGGCTCCGGTTGCCAATAACAAGGCAAGCATTGTGGTTCGTTTCTTCATGCTTTTATTTTTTGATTAAATGGTTAATAAACTATTTTATCTAAAATGCCGTTGAGACAGGCAATAGCCACTCCGTAATTGGTCATCGGTATGTGCTGGCGGCGTGCCTGGTCGATACGGCTTAATACATATTTACGGTTGAACATACAACCTCCGCAATGAATAATCAGCTCATAAGAACTAAGGTCGGTGGGGAAGTCGGTGCCTGATACTATATCTATATGTAGACTTTCACCGGTTTTCTTTTTGAGCAGCCGAGGGAGTTTCACTCTGCCGATGTCTTCCGAAAGAGGAGCATGCGTGCAGGCTTCGGCTATCAGTACCCGTGATTGTGGGGTGAGGCTATCAATGGCAGCGGCACTTTCTATATAATAATGTATATCTCCTTTATATCCTGCCATCAACACAGAAAAGGAGGTGAGCAGACTGGATTCGGGTTTCAGGCGATATACCTCGTGGAACACTTGTGAGTCTGTGATAATCAGACGGGGAGCGCGTGAAAGGGCTTCCAGTGTGTGGGTGAGTCGGTCGGTTGTGCAGCTCATGACAAGGCATTTTTTGTCGAGCAGTTCGCGCATGGTTTGCACCTGAGGAAGGATGAGTCTTCCTTTGGGTGCCTGTATATCTTGCGGCATGACCAGCAATACCAAGTCTCCTTCTTGTACCAAGTCACCGGTAATGGTTTGTTGACCGAAATCGGTCGGCAGCTTTCGGAGAATGGTTTGATACACGGCTTCTATGCCTGTACGTTCCTTGGCGCTGACAATGAGAGGCGTTTCTCCGCAAGTCTTTTCAATTCGGACAGCGGTGTCGGCAGCACATTCGCGATGGTCTGACTTATTAAGAATAAGGATGACCGGAATGTTTCGGTCGTTCAATTGCTGTATCCATTGCCGCTCCTCTTCCATATTTCCGTCTTCGCAAAGCAATAATGCAATGTCTGTGCGTTCGATGGCTTTCAGGGTGCGGGCAATGCGCATTTCCCCCAATACTCCTTCGTCATCAAATCCCGGGGTATCTATAAAAATACAAGGCCCGATGCCGTGTATTTCCATGGCTTTATTCACAAGGTCGGTAGTGGTGCCCGGAACATCGGAAACAAGAGCCGTGTCCTGTCCCGTCAAAGCGTTGATAAGCGATGACTTACCACTGTTACGACGTCCGAAAATAGCAATATGCAGACGGTTGGCGTTAGGGGTATTGTTCATATTCATGAATTCTATATTAAAATCTAAAGTCACGTTTTCCTTCTATTATCTCTTTCAGATTATGTGCGGCTATCTCTTTTATTTTGGGATTGGGGATATGTTCCAATTCTTTTTGGATTAAGACTTCTCCTTTGGCGCGTGTGCCGGCGGATGCATAATCTTCCAGATATTCTTTTAAAGTCATGAGAGCGTTGGGAGCACAGCAATTCGCTATTTGTCCCGATTTGACTAATGACATGAAACGGTCGCCTGTTCTGCCTGCCCGGTAGCAGGCGGTGCAGAAACTGGGAATGTGTCCCATGTTGAGCAGCCAGTTGACTACCTCATCCAATGTCCGTGTATCGCTGATATCGAATTGGGCGGAATTTTCTTCCTTCGGCTCAGGCGTGGCGTAACCGCCTACGCTGGTGCGTGACCCGCCACTGATTTGGGATATACCCAAATGCAGTACCTTGCTGCGTGTGGCAACCGATTCGCGTGTGGAAATAATCATTCCCGTATAAGGTACGGCAATGCGGATAATGGCTACGATGCGGCAGAATATATCATCGGAAACGGCATTGGGAAAGTCGTTTGTGGAAATATCGTCAGCCGGACAGATGCGAGGCACGCTGATGGTGTGCGGGCCGACTCCGAAGGTGGCTTCCAAATGTTCCGCATGCATCAACAGTCCGATAAAGTCATATTTATAAGTGTTGAGTCCGAACAATACTCCCAGTCCCACGTCGTCTATGCCACCTTCCATGGCACGGTCCATGGCCTCGGTGTGGTAGGCATATCTGCTTTTAGGACCGGTGGGATGCAAGGCTTCGTAGTTTTCTTTGTGATAAGTTTCCTGAAACAGGATATAGGTACCGATGCCGGCATCCTTTAACCGGCGGTAGTTTTCTACTGTGGTTGCGGCAATGTTGACATTCACCCGGCGGATGGCTCCATTTTTATGTTTGATGCTGTAAATGGTGTCAATGGATTCCAGGATATATTCGATGGGATTGTGCAAAGGATCTTCGCCGGCTTCGAGTGCCAGACGTTTGTGCCCCATATCCTGCAGAGCGATAACTTCTTTCCTGATTTCCTCCTGTGTCAACTTCTTGCGGGCTATCGTCTTATTCTTCAGGTGGTAAGGACAATATACACAACCATTGACACAATAATTGGAAAGATATAACGGAGCGAACATGACAATGCGGTTGCCATAAAATTTATGTTTGATTTCTTCGGCCAAGCGAAAAATCCGTTCTATCAAGTCCGGTTGGTCACATTCCAGCAGGAGAGCTGCTTCCCGGTGGGTCAGACCTTTACATTGGGCAGCTTTGTCTATCAATGACTCAATCAGTGCACGGTTACTCTTATGGGTTTCTGCATCACTCATTGTATCCAGAATTTCCTGATGGTCAATAAACTCTTCCGCTATTTTTGAATCTGCTTTATACATTATATTCTTATTGTTTTTATGTTCTGTTTCCGTCATAATCTCCTCTTTCTGCCGAAATCCGGTACCCAATGGCGTCTAACCGTTCGGACAGCTTTTTTAATCCTTCCGCAGCTTCGGCACCGAAAGCGGCCTTATGGTCATACAAGGCATATTTCGCGCGTTGTTCCGGTGGTGATAGATTGGGCATCACTACATTGGCTCCTGCCAATATCCCTTGTTCGCGTCCATCCGTTGCAAGAGTTGCCAATGCTGTTGTGGATGGGATAAGGGCGTATGGATGCATTAACCTGAAGATGGAAAGCAATTTGAGTGTCATTCTCACGCTTCCGGCGGCTTTACCGGCAAATGGAGTGTCGTGATGGGGAATGAAAGGACCGATGCCAATCATCTCCGGTTGAAAATGCTCGATAAACAATAGGTCTTCCACCAGATGCCCGATTGTTTGTCCGGGACTGCCTACCATTATCCCCGTACCGGTCTGATAGCCGATTTCCTTTAACCATTGCAGGCATTGCAACCTGTGTTCGGATGACATGGTGGGGGGATGGAGTTGCCGGTAATGTGCCCGATTGTATGTTTCGTGGCGAAGTAAATAGCGGTTTGCACCGGCACGGAAAAAACGCTCGTAAGCCTCTCGTGTTTTCTCGCCCAGTGACAAGGTAATGGCGCAATCAGGAAAAAGCTGACGGACAGATGATACCGTTTGCTCTATCCATTCGTTCGTCATGGCGGGATCTTCTCCTCCCTGCATTACAAACGTACGGACTCCGGCTTCGTATCCTTCACGGCAGCATGTTAAGATTGTTTCCCGCGTCAGTCCGTAGCGGGTGACCGACGGATTACCTTTCCGAATGCCGCAATAATAGCAATTATTACGGCATCGGTTACTGATTTCTATGAGTCCGCGGATGAATACTCTATTGCCGAACCGAGAAAGGGTTTCCTCTTGAGCTTGCTTTTGTAGATAAGATAAGCAGTTACTGTCCTGACATTCGAGCAGAATTTTATATTCTTCCGCCGTCAGTTTATGTCCCTTCCTCAGTTTGTCTATCAAGAGTATTTCATTCCATATTTTCATAGGTTTTGGTTTGTTTGGTCAATTCTTGCGATAGTTGCCACTTACCCGACTTGCTTCCACTGTGCGTGCTGGGGCCGGTGATGCAACCTCCTTCGCAAGCCATTACTTCGATAAACTGTCCCGGAGTCTTGCCTGTTTTGGCGTATGCACGTAATGCTGCAATATTTTTTTTATTCAAGTCTGAAACCTGAATGGCATTTATCTTGTCTGCTTCCATCTTGAGGAATGCTTTCACAGCACCCATTACACCGCCTGCCTGAGCAAATCCATGCGCTTCGCGCACAGAAGAGAACTCCATGGCGTATGGTTGTACTATTTCTAAATTGACTTCCATCGCATCGAAGATAGAAGAAATTTCCTCGAATGTCATCACAAAATCCACAGCTTCGTCACGTTGTGCTTCTTTACGCTTGGCTACACATGGCCCCACAAATACTATTTTTGCATCGGGATGCTTTTTCTTGGCGATACGTGCGGCATAGTACATTGGAGAACCCGTAGTCGAAACATATTTCTTCATGTCAGGAATATACTTGTTCACCAACTCAATATAGGAAGGACAACAGGAAGTGGTCATGAACTTTTGGCCTTCTTCCAGTTTCTCAATCAGTTCATGTGCTTCATTTTCTACTGTTTCCATTGCACCTTGTGCGACTTCAATCACATCTGCGAAACCGATTTGTCTGAATGCTCCGTATACTTGTTCGATAGTGGTGCTGAACTGTCCTAGAATGGAAGGTGCTACAATAGCCACTACCTTTTCTCCTTTACGGATACGCTGTAACACATCGAACGTTTGTGATATCTCGAAAATAGCTCCGAAAGGACAAGCATTCATACATTTTCCGCAATAGATACACTTGTCTTCGTCAATGTGTTCTATGCCATGCTCGTCTTTGCTGATAGCCTTGACAGGACAGGATTCCTCGCAAGGAACCGGGATGTAAACGATAGCATGATAAGGGCAACTTTTGTGGCAGATGCCGCAACTGATGCAAGTATCGTGGTCAATCCATGCTTTACCGGTGTCTGCATGTACATGAACAGCCCCTTTGGGACAGTTGTATTGACAACTGCGGGCAGTACATCCGCGACACAGGTCGGTAATTTCGTAGTTAATCTGTACGCAGGCGGAGCAGGCTTCGTCTATCACGCACATTATATTGTCCTTGGGCATCCCATTTTCTGCACGGTCGAGTGCTTTGGCGGCATATTCGGATAATGAAGTGAGTTCGTCTATTTCATCGTCCATATCCAGGCCCAGCAAAGGGAGTGATTTATACTTCCACACGGCGCGTTCTTTATGCACGCAGCAACGTCCGGCATGTTTTGAACGTCGAGGACTCAATTCCAGAGGCAGACGGTCTATCTTGTCTGTTGTCAGTTCTCCATTTTTCCACAGTCTCACAAGTTCGGTCAGTAACTTGTGGCGGACAATCATAATGTTGTTCGTAAAAGCCATATAGTTCAAAAGGTTAGTTGTTAGGTTTTGCAAAGATAGTGATATGTTTGCGTTTCATCCCTATAATCGTTAAAGAAAATGAATAAAAAAGGATTTTGGCAGAAACGAACGTTTGTCATAATGTCAATTTGACAGTTTATATCTGCCAATTCATCGACTTTCGGCTTTGGCATGCTTTTAGTTGAAGGTTTTCCGTCGTCTTTTAAAAAGACATCAATAAACTCGATATAATGTATAACAAATAAAATATTAAGCACTATGAACATTAAACCATTAGCAGACAGAGTACTGATTCTTCCTGCTCCTGCAGAAGAGAAAACAATCGGTGGTATCATCATTCCTGATACAGCAAAAGAAAAACCATTGCAAGGTGAAGTTGTTGCCGTAGGTAACGGAACAAAAGACGAAGAAATGGTGTTGCATGTAGGCGACCAGGTATTGTATGGTAAATACTCGGGCACTGAACTGGAACATGACGGTAAGAAATACCTTATCATGCGTCAGAGCGACGTTCTCGCTGTTTTGGGATAATTCATTTTAAATAATTAGATTAACAATAGAACAGAATCATTTGTTATCCTGAATGAAAACGAAGAATCGGTAAACTACTTGGAGGTATTTTGATTCTTCACTTCGTTTAGAATGACAGATTAAAAAAAGAATAAAGATTATGGCTAAAGATATTAAATTCAACATTGACGCCCGTGAAGAACTGAAAAAGGGTGTAGACGAATTGGCTAACGCAGTGAAAGTAACTCTTGGCCCGAAAGGTCGTAATGTGATTATCGAAAAGAAATTCGGTGCTCCTCACATTACTAAAGATGGTGTGACAGTTGCTAAAGAAGTGGAATTGGCTGACCCATTCCAGAACACAGGTGCACAATTGGTGAAATCGGTTGCTTCAAAGACTGGTGACGATGCAGGTGACGGTACTACTACCGCTACAGTATTGGCTCAATCAATCGTGGGTGTTGGTTTGAAGAATGTTACTGCCGGAGCAAACCCGATGGATTTGAAACGCGGTATAGACAAAGCTGTTGCAAAAGTAGTTGAATCTATCAAGTCTCAGGCCGAAATGGTAGGTGATAACTATGACAAGATTGAACAAGTAGCTGCTGTTTCTGCCAACAACGATCCTACTATCGGTAAGTTGATTGCAGACGCTATGCGCAAGGTTTCTAAAGATGGTGTTATCACTATCGAGGAAGCCAAAGGTACTGACACTACTATCGGTGTGGTAGAAGGTATGCAGTTCGACCGCGGTTACCTGTCAGCTTACTTCGTGACTGATACTGAAAAGATGGAATGTGTGATGGAACATCCGTACATCTTAATCTATGATAAGAAGATTTCTAACTTGAAAGATTTCTTGCCTATCCTGGAACCGGCTGTACAGAGCGGACGTCCTTTGTTGGTGATTGCAGAAGATGTGGACAGTGAAGCATTGACTACTTTGGTGGTGAACCGTCTGCGTTCTCAGTTGAAAATTTGTGCTGTGAAGGCTCCGGGCTTCGGCGACCGTCGTAAGGCCATGTTGGAAGATATTGCCGTATTGACCGGTGGTATCGTTATCAGCGAAGAAAAAGGTTTGAAACTGGAACAAGCTACTCTTGAAATGTTAGGTACTTGCGATAAGGTAACTGTTTCTAAGGATAATACTACTATCGTAAACGGTGCCGGTGCAAAAGAAAACATCCAAGAACGCATCAACCAAATCAAAGCTGAAATCAAGAATACCACTTCAGACTATGATAAGGAAAAATTGCAGGAACGTCTGGCTAAGTTGTCAGGTGGTGTAGCTGTTCTTTATGTAGGCGCTGCTTCTGAAGTAGAAATGAAGGAAAAGAAAGACCGTGTGGATGATGCATTGTGTGCCACTCGTGCAGCTATCGAAGAAGGTATTGTTCCGGGCGGTGGTGTAGCTTACATCCGTGCTTCAGAATCTTTGGAAGGCTTGAAGGGCGATAACGAAGATGAAACAACCGGTATTGAAATCATCAAGCGTGCCATCGAAGAACCGCTTCGTCAGATTGTGGCCAATGCAGGTAAGGAAGGTGCAGTAGTTGTACAGAAAGTACGTGAAGGTAAAGGTGACTTCGGTTACAATGCCCGTACTGACGTTTACGAAAACTTGCACGCTGCCGGTGTGGTAGACCCTGCCAAGGTAACTCGTGTCGCTCTTGAAAATGCAGCTTCTATTGCAGGTATGTTCCTGACTACAGAATGTGTGATTGTGGAAAAGAAAGAAGATAAACCCGAAATGCCGATGGGTGCTCCCGGAATGGGTGGCATGGGCGGCATGATGTAATTTTTGCCCTATAAATGATTGAAATTCCTTGCTGGCGATAAAAAGTCGGCAAGGAATTTTTTTATTTGATAGTATTCCCTATATTTGTGAAAACTAACATTTTAATATGATGGATACATTTTTAGTTCATTGGGATAAGAAGAAGTTTTTCAACTGTCTTCCGGATGTGTGGTTTCTAGCTATTTTGTTGTTGGGCTGGGGAGAACTCATGAGTGCTGTGTTGCTAGGCATATGGCATACCGTAGAGATTATACTGGGTGTATTTCTTTTGCTGGTTACAGGTCTTTTAATCAAGCAGCTTATCCGAAGGAATGGGGCGATAAGTGTCTTTATGGGTATTTTCTTTCTGATGTGCTCCCTTTTCTTTTCAATCGCTCTCTTTTCGGAGCTTCGTGAATTCTCAAAGATGACAGAGCCTAATGCAATAGCATTATTATTGGGAGGAGGGATGATAGTGGGAGGTTCGCTGGTGATGTCGATTCTGATGATGGTACGTGATACCTCGGTTCGGATGCCATCATAACAACTTTCACAAACAATACCCCTTGTTTCTTGGGAAAAAGATACAATTAGAAAGAAGTGGGGTGTGTTAAAACGTGGATAATGCTGTCGTTTCGTTCGTAGGGGCAAGGTTTGCTCGCCCGAAAACAGTTTGCTTTGTGTCTTCGGGCAGGCAAACCCTGCCCCTAC